>JBAPZS010000031.1:0-3709 GCA_049285355.1 Candidatus Cybelea sp.
CGCCAGGCCGTCGAACACCGTCGTGATGTCTACGAGCGGGACGTGCGAAGCGGTCGCGGCGTCGTCGATTCCCTGATTGATCGCGTTATTGAGGGCCTGCACCTTGCCGGCGAATTCCGGTGTGATGTAGTTTTGTCCCAAGCCGTTGCCGGGTGCCCCCTTACAGTCCGGGGCAGGCACGTTGCAATCGAGATTCGGAATCTGCCCCGAGTAAGCCCAGGTTTGTACGATTGCAGCGACGGCAGGAAGCGTCAGGTAGCCGCAGGGCTTCGTCGTGGAAGCCGGGACGCAGCCGTTGGGCGTCGCGAGATGATACTTCGTGGCAATCTGAGCGTTGGTCTTTGGGCCGATGCCGTAGAAGGAGAAAAGGCAGCGGGTGTATGTCGCGTTACGGCAGTCCGACAACTTCTTCGGATAAGTAATTCGCTGAAAATAGCCCACTTCGATGATGTTCGGCAGGTTCGCCAAAACCACGCGCGCGCCGGCGTGCTGGAGCGTGCCGATCGTCTTGCGGAGGTCGCCCTCGGCCTGCCCCGCGGTGCGGTCGCCGCCGACAAAGCGGCCACCGCTGCCCATATACTTGAGTACGTCGTTCGCGCCGAGCCAGACCGTTGCCAGCGTGGGATGGCGCGATGCGGCCGCATTGACGTCCGTGAGATCGTGCATTCCAGCAAAGTTCCCAAGCACCGGCCAGAAGGTGCCGCTCTCATCCGCGACGACCGTACTGAGCAATCCCGGTATTCCCGGCAGCTCGTTGCAGGTATCGGTCTGCGGCTGGTGCAGCACGTTGGCTTCATGCAGCGTAAGGCCTGGAACTCCAACGTCGCGAATGTTGCGCGAGTCCGGATCCAGCCGCACTCGTGCCATGCCCTTGAGGTGGTATGCGGCGTTGTTAAAACCGTTATTGTCGGTACAAACATCGCCCGTTTTTTGCGAAGTAATTGGGAAAGAGGTCGGCATCCCGACGATTTGATTGTTCAGACCGGGCGATTTGATCAGCGGCAGCGGACTTGTTGACGGGTCGTACATTTCGGCAATAGCCGAGTCGAGCGACTTGTCCGAAGCTTGTTCGTATAGGTCCGCCCACCAACCGGTTACCTGATTTATCGGCACCGGCAAGCCGTAGGTGGTGAAAACGCCAGTCTGCCCCAAGAACCCGTTCGACTGATAACCCGCCGTCAGGCTGTCGCCGACGCCGACGATGCTCGAAAGGATCGAGTTATCGCCGCGCACGTGCGGTACGTTGCTCGGTAAGAGCGCGCCGGAACCCCCCGCGGCGCCACCGCAGGCCGTCACGCCGGCGAGCGCGATCGCCGCGAGAAGTCGTCTAAACCGTAACATCCTCATCGCTCCAACCTCTGACTTACAACGGGAAATAGGTCGGCGAACCGAGACCGAGCTGGAACTGCAGCTGAGTCGCCTTCAAACCGCCGATCGCCAATCCGCACGCGTTGTTGATGGCTTGTTGCACCGTCAAGCACTTGATTCCGACCACGCCGTCGGGCCCCAAGTTCGTGGGGCTGCCGGAGTTGAGCACGACCGCTGCAAAAGCGTACCTAGTTAGACGCTGCTGCACGCCGAGAAAGTATGCAAACAGATGCTCGGGATAGGGATCGGTCGGCAGATAGTCACGCGCGCTCTGCGGCTCGAAGAAGAGCGTCGTCATCTTGGTCGGCGTGTACTCGAGATAGAGCACCTGCGGGAATTGCATCGAGTTGCCGGAGTTCGCGCCCGCCGTGTGCACGAGCCACTGCGGCGCCACCGTGAGCGTCCCGAACATCTTCGGCGTCTTGAGGAACGGCAGCGTGATGGCGACCGCGTAGTATTGAGCGGTGCGTACCGGAATGTTTTCGACCGGCCCGTCCGGCAAATTGTACGTGAAGGGAACGACGTCGTTATGCCCCGGTGCAAACGCGATGATGCCGCCGCGCGCGACGTAGGTCGGCGAGATGACGATCGGCACCGGTCCCGGCAGTTTGCTCGATTTGATTGTAAAGAGCTTCTCGACCATGAAGACGCCGAACGTGTCCTTCGTGGCGACGTTGATGTTGCGTCCGGTGCCCGGGCCGCAGGCCGTTCCGTTGCTCAAATCCGCGCAGCCGACCGGGTTTTGGAAGCCCGCCAGATAGACGGGCGCCAAGCCGCTGTTAAATCCTTGCGGCCAGTGCTGCAGTTGAAACATGCTCACCTGCACGCGCGTCGACCAGTTGAAGCCGTAAGCAGCGGAGAGATCGACGCCGCCCATCAGCCAGGTCTTTCCGTAGCTTCCGATATTGCCGTACGGATAGGCCGATGAAACGTCGGCCGTCCAGCTCAGACCTTGCGGAAGCGCGATTACCGGGCCGAGCCGCTTCTGTTGGACAGGCGGCACCTGCGCGACGTTCGGCCCGGTTGTCAGGGCCGGGGGCTGCGTTGCCTTCAGCTTTTGCGAGTTTAGATAGTTCTTGATCGCGGTGTTTGCGCCGGGAAGGATGCTTTGTTGATAGACGTCGGCGGTTCCGTCGGCGCGCGCCGGCATCGCGATGTTGCTAATCGTCAACGCCGCAACGGCGGCAAATGCTCCACGAAACGTGCGTCCCAACATCTAGACGGAGGTTGGGCTTAACGATTGCAATTCCTTTTCAAGGCGTTCGCCGCCGGATTGTCCGTCACGGCCCGCGGGTTTCCCGCGCAGCTCCAACGACTTAATGATGACGTAGAGCACCGGCGTGATGGCGAGATTCAAAAACGTAGAGACGAGCATTCCGCCGAAAACAACCGTGCCCAGCGAATGCCGCGCCGCGCTTCCCGCACCGCTTGCGAAGACGAGGGGAATCACGGCAATCACAAATGCAATCGAAGTCATCAAAATCGGCCGTAATCGCGTTTGCGCACCGCGCATCGCCGCCTGTACGACGCTCGCCCCCTCGCGCAGCTGCTGATTGGCGAACTCCACGATCAGAATTGCGCTCTTGCTCGCCAGTCCGATCAGCATGACGTAACCGACCTGCGCGTAGGCATCCTGCGCGAGATTCGGATCGAACAGTCCCGGAATCGGAAGGTGACGGAAGTTCATAAAACCGAGCGCGCCCAAGAGCGCGGCCGGCACCGCGAGCAGCACGATGAGCGGGTCGATGAAGCTCTCGTATTGCGCCGAGAGCACGAGAAAGACGAAGACGAGTCCGAGCGCAAAGATCAGCGTGCTCAAACTGCCCGCCGCAATCTCGTCGAGTTGCAAGCCCGACCATTCAAAGCTCATCCCGGCCGGCATCACCTTTTGCGCGATCTGCTCCATCGCTTGGATCGCCTCGCCCGAGCCGTGCCCCGGCGCGTTGTTGCCGTTGAGCTCGATGCTCCGGTAGAGGTTGTAGTGGGTGATTACGGGCGCCGCCTGCACCTGCTGAACTTGAGCCAACGCGTTTAGCGGCGTCATCACCGTGTTAGTCGCATTGGTGCTTGTTGTGGGGCTTCCCGGCGCCGGCGTCGCGAACGGATTGGTTCCGGTCGGCAGGTTGTTCGCCGCCGAGCCCGAGCTTACGTAGAGATTCTGCAACGACGAGACGCGATTGCGGTAGGGCTCCTCCGCCTGGACGACGACTTCCCACGACCGGTTGAGATACGTGAAGTTGTTGACGTAAAGGGAGGCGAGATCGACTTCGAGCGTGTCGAAGATGTCGTTGAGTGAGATGCCGATCGCCTTGGCTTTGTTGCGATCGATGTTCATCTGGAT
>JBAPZS010000032.1:0-5207 GCA_049285355.1 Candidatus Cybelea sp.
ATCTAAAATCGGCAGCGCGCTTACGTCGGCGCTCGAACGGACGAGCGCCGGTGCGACGTTTGCGTTGCGCGCGAGGTAAAAGACCTCGAGCACGTCGCCGAACGGCAGCTGGTCGAGGTTATTCATCTTCCGCATCATGGGCAACGCGTTTACCGCGAGCCGCTCGCCGTAAACCGAGGCAACGCCCCAGGCCAAACTCGCCTCCGCGCTGCCGCCATCGGGGGCGGCGCCTTCGTTCGCGCGATCCATCGCGAGTCCGAACGGAATCGGACCTGCGCTATACGGCGTCAAGCCGACAAAGGTGACGGTGGGATGCGCGCCGACGATCGGCGGCGCCGCCCGCCCGAGCGCGTCGGCAAAAACCGCGCGGCGCAGTGCGTAATACGCGCGCTGCATCGTGCCCAGCGCGCCGAGAGTCGATTGCGGGTTATCCAGGTTCGGGTCGACCGGCTTTCCGTCGCCCGCTCCCGCTACGCCCGTTCCGAGATTGAGCGCGACGTTCCAGACCGTGCCGAAGCGCATGAAATCCACGGGCGCGAGCGTTGCACTTGCGGCGTTGCCGGCAACGCGATCGGCGGCGGCAATGCGATCGAAGATCGGACGCGAAACGGTGAGGCTCGGTTCGTTCGGCACGTTCACCGTGACGTCGAGCCGGAGCGCGACCGGCTGCGGGCCGCTGGGTGAGGCCGTCGGTGTCGGCGTTGGGGGCGGCGCGCTTCCGAATGCGGCGGCCGCTTGCGAGGCGGCGCCGGCGACGACCGTCGTTCCGGGGCCGGGCGGCGGAATCGGCACGACGATCGGTGCGGCCGCGTTCGTTTGCGCGCCCGCGACGAGCAGCGCCGTGTACGCGGCCATTCCGGTGGGCTGCGGCGCGGGCGACTGCAATCCCGACGGCTCCGCGAATGCGAAGGCGAGCGACTGGTTCGCAAGATCGGCGGTGCGCCACGCGCCCTGGGCTACCGTCGTCTCGTTCTGCGTCGCGCCGTCACGCGTTTCGTAATGCAGCGACGCAGCTACCGTATCGTATGCGGAAGCCGGGAGCGCGTCGCTGACACTCGACGGCGCGCACAGCGCCGCACCCAGCTTGGCATTTGCCTGCGTAGGGTCGAGATCGAGCCAGTTGCCTTGTTGCCCGACCTGAACCCAGACGTGATCGGCCGCAATCGCGGAGAGGTCACCCGTACTCTGCGGGCTCAACTGCGCACCGGCTTTTTGAAAGTCGCTTCCAACCTGCGTGCCTTGCGTTTGCGCTTGCGCGCTCGCGGCTTTCCAAAAGTTCGCAAGTTGCGTGAAGCCATCACGTAGTTTGGTCGTCGAGGCCTTCTGCGCGAGCAGTTGCGCGTTGCCGGCGACTGCCGGCGCCACGTAAGCGGCGCGCGCGGCGGCTAGCGCGGCACCGGCTTGCTGTGGCGAGAGCGTGCAGAATGCAAAGCGCAGCGGCGTGCCGGGATTCGACGTCGCGATGAGATCGTGCAGCAAGAGTGCGCGGTCGTAATCGTTGCCGGCGTTATCGGCAAGCGTCGCACTGGCGCCGCGAAAGACGCCAGGATAGACCTCGTAGCGCGTGCTGCTGACGAAAGCCAGCGCGGTCGCGGGATCTTTACCGACGCTCTGCGCCATTGCCGTGAAAGCCGCCGACGGCTGCGACGGCTGCGCGGCTACGACCGACGACGTCGCACTGCTGCTGTTCGAGCCGTTCGAGCCGCTGCAGGCCGCGAGTGAAGCGATCAACACCGCTGCGAGCACACGCTGCATGCCCTACCTCCGTTAAAGCGTTACCGTACGATGCTCACTTCGACACGCCGATTCAGCGCCCGCCCGGCGGCGGTAGAATTATCCGCGACCGGACGCGTCAGGCCGTAACCTTTGGCGACCAGCTTGTCCGCAGCGACCCCGTGCGTCCGCAACCACGCTACCACCGACTGCGCGCGTGCCTGCGAGAGGTTGATGTTGTAGGCGGCGCCGCCCTGATTGTCGGTGTGGCCGGCGATAATCCAGTGCGCTTTCGCATTGTGCTGGATCAACTGCAGCACTTGATTGAGCGACGGCGTGCTGTCGGGGCGCAGCTTGGCCGAGGCGGTATCGAAGTGGATGCCGTAGATCGCGACCGTACCAAAACGCGAAATCGAGCTTTGCAGCGAGCTGACGCTTTCGCGATGGCGCTTCAGCGCGAAGTTCGCTTTGGCGCTCGTGCCCGCGGGCAGATCCAACAGCTGCGTCTGGCTGTCGTAGCCGACGGCGCCGGCGGCCACCGAGGCGACGCCGGCCGGCACGCCGCGCAACGAGCAGGTGCCGTCGTGCGCAGTCGTTGCGGTTACTTGGGCGGCCGAGACAGACGCGCCGGCGATCGGCTTCTGGGTGCCGGCATCCACCACCGAACATGCGATCGAAACGACGTAGCGGAATCCGTGCGGATTAACGAGGATGCGCACGAAATCGACCGCGTAACCGTCGAGCTGATGCGTTGTCGGGTCGTCAATGTAGAGTTGCACCGTTCCCGATCGCAGCAGCGGCCAGTACTCGGAGAGCAGGCGCAGCGTTACGAGCTTGCCGACCGGCCCGGTCTGATTCATGAGGTTGATCGTGTCTTCGAAGTTCGGGATGCGCGTGCCGTCGAGCGAGACCTGAAAATGCGACTTCCAGACCGGGGCTTGAAAATCGTCGAGGAACATCTGGAAGAAGACGCTGTGGATCGTGGACGGCAGCGCGCCGACCTGCAGCGGGATTACCTGCGGCAGGTTGTCAGGCCGCTTGCTGCAGCCCGAGTAGCCGTCGCCGGTGCGATGTTGAAGGTCCCAGGCGCTCACCGACGTGCCGAGCATGATGCGGTCGGTGCCGGGCGCCGCGCCAGGCCGCGGAGTGCACGGATCCGGGTGCGCGGGCGTCGACTGACCCGAGAACGGCGTGAAGTGCGGCGGCCAGCCGAAGCCGAGATTATTGATGTCGCCGGTCCGCACGACGAGATCCGCTTCGCGCCCGCCGGCGGTGCGTTCGTACTGCGCCCCCCAACCCGGGGCGAGCCCTTTGGGCTCGGGCGGAATCGTCGGCGTCGCGGTCGGTGAGGGCACCGGCGATGCGGTGGGCGACGCAGAGGCCACCGGCGACGGCGATTCGCTCGCTTCGGCGACCGGCCCGGCGGGCGAGGCGCTTTCGCTGGGCGAGGCCGATTCCAGGGGCGAGGCCGATTCCAGGGGCGAGGCCGATCCCAAGGGCGAGGCCGATTCCGTGGGCGCTGCGGACTGCTGGTTCGCGGCGTTTTGATTCGACGATTGGCAGCCGGCGGTTGCGCCGGCTATTAATGCGAACGCAATTGCAGCAAGGCGATTTGGCATGCGGGCATCATAACACGCTCCACTTGCGCTGCGAGCGGGTGCCGCTTTCGCCGGAGCCAAAGTAACGACGATGAGGTTCGCTTCGCTCGCGGCTTTGCTCTGCGCGCTGGTTGCGTGCTCGGGTTCGCCGGCGTCGAGCCCGCCGGCCGCGCCGCAAAACGTTGCTGTGCTGCCGCAGACCAGCAGCTCGAACTACATCGAGCACGTCGTGCTCGTCGTGCAAGAGAATCGCAGCTTCGACGACTTCTTCGCGAAGTTTCCCGGCGCGGATGGAACGCGCTTCGGTAAGGACGGAGGTAAGCGACTTCGGCTGCACGAGGCGCCGCTGCTCGAACCGTGCGACTTCGGCCACGCTTTTCCCGATTTCACTCGCGACTATGACGGTGGAAAGATGGACGGTTTCGGCGAGGAGGGCGGCAGCCGTAAGTGTCCCGGCAAAGCCGGGCGTAAACCCTACCAGTACGTCAATCCCGAAGATATCGCGCCGTACTGGGATATCGCTAAAGAGTACGTTCTGGGCGATCACATGTTCCAGACACAGGGCAGCGGCAGCTTCACTGCGCATCAGGATCTCATTCGCGGCGGCACGGTCTTCCACGACGCGCCGGTCGAGTCGCTGGTGGATTTTCCGTCGAACTTTCCGTGGGGCTGCGACGCGCCCGCGGGCACCAAGACGTCGTATCTCATCGTAAAGAAGGGCATCGGGTTACGGCGCGAGCACTACCGGGGCCCTTTCCCGTGCACCTCCGATTTCGGTAAGTACGATTACGAGACACTAAGCGATCTGCTCGATGCGAACTCCGTTTCGTGGAAGTACTACACGCCGCCGGTCGGCAAAGGCTCGGGGAGTCTTTGGAGCGCGTTCGACGTGATCGCGGCGGTACGGTACGGTCCGGAGTGGAGCACGAACGTCGTCGAGCCCAACGTCTTCTTCAGCGACGTCGCTCACGGAAAGCTGCCGGCGATGTCGTGGGTGATTCCCGATACGCCGAACTCCGATCACCCCGTAGGCAGCTCCGATAATGGGCCGTCGTGGGTGGCGTCCATCGTGAACGCAGTCGGCGAAAGCTCGTACTGGAACTCGACGGCGATCGTCGTCGTATGGGACGACTGGGGCGGCTTTTACGATCACGAGTCGCCGCCGTTTCAGGACAACTGGGGCGGCCTGGGCTTTCGCGTTCCGATGCTCCTGATCTCGCCGTACGCGCGCGAAAGCTCGTCGAACCAGCCCGGTTACATTTCGCACACCCAGTACGAGTTCGGCAGCATCCTCAAGTTCGTCGAGCAGAACTGGAAGCTGGGCTCTCTCGGAACGACCGACAAGCGCGCGACCAGCATCCTCGATTGCTTCGACTTCACGCAGCAGCCGCGCACCTTCACCGCGATTCCTTCGAAATTCTCGCCGGCGTACTTCGAGCGGCAGCCCTACTCGTACACGCCGGTCGACACGGAGTAACAGCGCTACTCAGCGTCGGGCGCGAAGTAGTCGTCGGGGAACTGGTGCATGAAAAAGCTCGGCGGCTTCGGCGCGTGTACGGGCACGAAGGGGCGCGGCTTCTGCGAGAAGTAGAAGTCGCCGGCCGGGGAGGTCGCGCGTTTGTCAGCCGCCGCCATCTGCGGCAACCCGAAGAGGTCTTCCGCAAAGCGTAGCACGCTGGCGGTCTCGTACTGCACGTGCGAAACGTGGTCGTGGCGGACGTAGGGTGAGAGCATGAGCAGCGGCACGCGAAAACCGAGGCTATCGCGACCCAAGTAGGGCGGCGGCACGTGATCGTAGAGGCCGCCCCAGTCGTCCCACTGTATGAAAAACACCGTCGAGTCCCAGAACTTGCTCTCGCCGACGGTGTTGACGAGCGCCGAGACCCACGACGGACC
>JBAPZS010000033.1:0-1539 GCA_049285355.1 Candidatus Cybelea sp.
GCTGTGTTGTCTGCCGCGTAATAAGGGAGGCGGCAGACCTCTTTCTATCTACTACAACGCAAGTTGTGCCGTAAAAGTTTGGCGGAAAGGTTGAAGCTCGATGAGAGGGGGCAGGGCGAGCAGGCAATCAGCTAGCAAGCCCTTGCTTGCTGTTTGGCTAAAAAAGGCGCTTCGTATCGATGAGGATGGTGACCGGACCCTCGTTGGTCAGCTCCACCGCCATCTGCGCGCCGAAAACGCCGTAGGCTACCGGCACGCCCATCGCCTCAACGAATGCGCCGGCCTTTTCGTACAGACTCTTCGCGCGCTCCGGCGGTGCCGCTGCAACGAACGACGGGCGCCGGCCGCGCCGCACGTCGCCGTGCAAAGTGAACTGCGAGACCAGCAACAATGCTCCGCCGACGTCGCGTAGCGAGCGATTCATCAATCCATCGTCGTCTGGAAAGATGCGTAGCTCGGCGATCTTTTCGGCCATCGCGCGCGCATCGTGCTCTTCATCGTCTACGCCCACGCTCACGAGCGCGAGCAGCCCGTGGGCGACCTCTCCCGCGATGCGTTCCTCGACCCGTACGCGAGCACTGCTAACACGTTGAACGACCGCCCGCATCAGCGAGAGAAGATCGACGACAGCGCAAAGAGCGCGTTCTCGCGCCGCTCGACGACGCGGCGATAGAAATACGCAGCCCAGTGCGTTCCGAACGGAACGTAGATGCGCAGCCGGTATCCCTCGGAGGCGATCTGACGTTGGATGCGCGGCCGAACGCCGTAGAGCATCTGAAACTCGAAGCGGTCGCGCGCGATGCGCTCCGTCGCCACGAACTCTTTGATCGCAGCGATCAGCCGTCGATCGTGCGTCGCGATGCCGGGATAGGTTCCATTGGTCAAGAGGCGCCGCGCCAGCTTCAGATACTGCATGCGAATTTCGGGCATCGCTTTGTACGCGACCTCGGAGCCCTCGTTGTACGCGCCCTTGCAGAGCCGCACGCGCGCGCCGAGCGCGATCGCGTCGTCCACGTCGCCCGGAGTGCGTTTCAGGTAGGCCTGCAGGACCGGCCCGACGTTGCGATGCCGCGCGAACTCTTGATGGAAGACGCGCAGCGTGGGCTCCAAAATCGTGAAGCCCTCCATGTCGATGCGAACGAAGGGATCGCGATTGCCCGCCGCGCGTTCGACGATCGCATTGAGATTCTCGAGCGCGAAATGCTCGTCGAAGAGCAGTCCCATCGCGCTCAGCTTCACCGAGACGTTCGAATCGACGCCGCTGCTCGCGATCGCATTCAAAATCTCGGTGTAGGTCTCGCGCGTGCGAACTGCCGCATCGCGACTTTCGACGTCCTCGCCGAGAAAGTCGAGCGACGCCGACATGCCGTGGGCGTTGAGCTCGCGGACCGCAGCTATGGCATCTTCGATCCGCTCGCCCGCGACAAAACGCCGCGCGAGAAAATAGAAGTTCTTTTGGAACACGCCCCCTGCAGTTCGGGGGGTTAGTGGTAGACGCCTCGCCGCAAGGTCCAGGCGCCGGCGAGCACCACGGCGGCC
>JBAPZS010000034.1:0-6068 GCA_049285355.1 Candidatus Cybelea sp.
GTTGTGCAACGCCGCCAGCGCCGCGCTAAGGTCGAAGCTTAGCTTCCCCTCGGCGCGTAGCCGAGCGACATCGTCAACGAAAGCATCGCCGGAGTAGAGGCCCTCGGCTTCGAGCTGCGCCAAAGCCTCGGCCTGGAGCGAACGCCCGTGGCGCTTCGCGCGCGCCTTTAGCCGCGCGACGGTCGCTTCGGGGACGTCGCGGATCAGCATGTCAGTCATGATAGCAAAAATGATAGCGTTCTACGCCAGCGATTGCAAACGGGTCCCTAGCGCGAGGTCTTCGGTGTCGAGGGAACAGCCGCGGGGTTCGGCATCGCTAGCGCGGCCGAGCAATACGAAACCGTCGTCATACATCGCGGCGAGATCTTCAGTTTGGATCGCGAGACACGAGGAGCGGTTCGCGAGATCGACGTGAAGCAGCGATCCGACCTCACCGTGCGCCAGCGATCGGCGATCGGGGCCGACGACGCGCGCGCGCAGCCAGGGCGGTGAGGTTTTGCGACGCTGCGTGAGCGGCCGATCGTCGGGCAGGCGGTCGTAGTATTGGGAGGTGAGCTCGGTCATACCGTATTCGGCGACGATCGCGCCGGGCTCGACGCAGAAGCGGTCGCAGATTCGCTCGTATAGTTCTTCGCGGGTGAGGCTGCGCGAGCGGCCTTTGAAGCCGCCGGTCTCCATGATGCGGGAGCCGGGCGGAAGCGGAGCGCGGAGATCTTCACGTTCGAGTCCGTCGAGCAGGTGGACGAGTGCGAAGGCGGTTGCGGCGAGACAGAGGGGCTGCTTCGCGCCGATGGTTGCGCGCATGGCGTTCTTGAATTCGTCGAAGAGCAGGTTGCCATCGCGCAGGTACCAGCCGGTCTTCTCGTCGCCACGCCGCTCGGCGACGCGTGCCATCATGTATCCCAGCGACGAATGCGGCGCGTCGAGCGGGTTCGGCACGCAGTTGAAGTAGCGCAGTCGCGGAGCGCCGGCGAGCATAAAGCGATCGAAACCGGCGAGGAGCGCGGCATCGTAGAGCTTTGCGGTTTCGAAGTACTGCTTGCCACCGGTGCCGTTCGTCGTGCCGCTCGTTTCAAAGGCGAGCGCGGCGGTGGTTGGGTCGAATGTCGTGACTGCGGTTTGCTTAAATGCGGGCGCCGGGGCGGCCGGGATGTTCTCCCACGTTTCCGGAAGGGCATCGAACGTTACGCCGAGACGTTCGCAGTAGCGCGCGTATGGCTCGTTATAGCGGAGCTGGTATGCGAAAAGGCGCAGTGCGAGGTCGTTGAAGCGCGCGTCGTCGAGCGTTTCGCCGCGCTCGTGCCAGGCGGCGATCACGCCGAGGATCTCCTCGTCGAGGATGCGCGATTCGGTTTCGTAACTCATGGTTTGTCGATACGCATTGTCGTCCTTCGACTCCGCTCAGGATGACAATGCGACTCCGCTCAGGATGACAATGCGACTCGGCTACGTCACCAGTTCGATGATCGAGAGTTCGGCGGCGTCGCCTGGGCGAACGCGCGTCTTCGTGATGCGCGTGTAGCCGCCGGTTCTTCCTTTCAGCGCCGGGGCGATCTGTTCGACGAGCTTCTTCACGACCGCGGGCTCGGTGAGATACTCGGCCACGTGGCGGCGGGCGGCGAGATCGCCGGCCATCGCCGTCGTGATCAAGCGCTCGGCGACGCGACTGATCTCCTTCGCCTTGGTCGAGGTGGTCTCGATCTTTTCGTGCTTGAAGAGCGAGGTCGCGAGATTGCGCAGCAACGCCTTACGGTGACCGTCGGTGCGGGAGAGTCGCTTATAGGCGATCGAATGCGGCATCTTCTTACGACGCTACGCCTGGCGCAGCGTCAACCCCCTCTCAGAGAGAACCTGTTTGATTTCGTCGAGCGACTTCTTGCCGAAGTTGCGCATCTTCATGATCTCGTCTTCGGTGAGATCCAGCAGCTCGGAGACTTTCGAGATGCCGGCACGCTTGAGGCAGTTGAACGAGCGAACCGAGAGATTGAGCGTCTCGACCGGGACGTCCCACTCGTTGGGCGGCGCCTCGGGCAGCGGCTCGGCGCGATTCGTGAACGAGACGAAGAAGTCGAGCTGCTCCTGCATGATCGCGGCAGCCTGTGAGAGCGCCTCATCGGGCGTGATCGAACCGTTGGTCTCGATCTCGATCGTCAAGCGGTCGTAGTCCACACTCTGCCCGACGCGCGTATCGTCCACCGTAAAGTTGACCTGGCGGATAGGCGAGAAGAGCGAATCCAGCGGGATCAGTCCGATCATGTGCTCGACGTTGCGTTGGCGGTCGGCCATGACGTAGCCGCGCCCTTTCTCCACGCCGATCTCCATCGTCAGCTTCGCGTCCTTCGCCGACAGCGTGGCGAGCCGGTAGCTGGGATCGAGAACCTCGACGTCGGCATCGGGCAGGATGTCGCCGGCGGTCACTTCGCGCGCGCCGCTGACCGAGAGCGTCAGCACTTTCGGCTCTTCGGTGTTGAGCTTTACCGGTAGGCCCTTGAGGTTGAGCATCAGCGCGATCGTATCCTCAACCATTCCCGGGACGGTCGAAAACTCGTGCAGTACGCCGTCGATCTTCATATAGGTGACGGCCGCGCCCGGGATCGAGCTGAGCAGCACGCGCCGCAACGCGTTTCCGAGCGTGATACCAAAGCCCCGCTCGAGCGGTTCGATAACGAACTTCGCGTAGTTGTCGCGACGCTCGCGAACCTCAATGGTTGCGCCGACCGGCGTTTCCAACATGGTCATGTGTTTCTGTTTGTTCCTTTGTTGCTGCTTACGTTATCCGCCTTGCATCCCAGACGCGAGACGATCGTACGCCTAACAGCGAAGTAGTGTTAGATATTGCCGCGTGCGGCGCTAGCGAGAGTAGTACTCTACGATAAGTTGTTCGTCGACGGGCGTGTCGATCTGCTCGCGCGGCGGCGCTTGCAGAACTTTAGCCGTCTTTTCTTCGTCGTTCCACTCCAGCCACTCGGGCGGCCGGCGCGACTGTGCCACTTCAAGATTCGATTCAAAGACCGGCGACTTCAGGCTGCCCGGCGCGATCGAGATTGCGTCGCCGGCCCGCACGACGTAGGACGGAATGTTTACGATGCGTCCGTTGATGCGGAAGTGGCGATGCGTGATGAGCTGGCGCGCCTGCGCGCGGCTGGTCGCCAGATTCAGACGATAGACGACGTTGTCGAAGCGGCGCTCGAGCAGCTGCAGGAACGTGCGGCCCGTTTGGCCCGGGACGCGAGCCGCCTCGCGGAAGTAGTTTTCGAACTGCGTCTCGTGCACGCCGTAGTAGCGGCGCATCTTCTGCTTCTCGCGCAGCTGACGGCCGTACTCGGAGACCTTCGTGCGCGACTTGCCGGCGGTCTTCTGACCGGGAGCCGTCCCGCGCCGCTCGACCGCACACATGCGAGAGAGGCAGCGGTCGCCTTTGAGAAAGAGTTTGATTTTTTCGCCGGTCTTGCTGGCCGCAGTCTCGCGGCGACAGAGACGGCAGACGGGTCCGGTGTAACGCGACATGCCGCTCCTAAACCCGGCGCCGCTTCGGCGGGCGGCAACCGTTGTACGGAATCGGCGTTACGTCTTTGATCATCGTGATCTCAAGACCGGCGGCTTGCAAGGAACGAATCGCCGCTTCGCGTCCGGCGCCCGGACCTTTGACGAGCACTTCGGTCGACTTCATGCCGTGCTCCATCGCCTTGCGCGCGGCGGCTTCGGCCGCCATCTGCGCTGCAAACGGCGTGGACTTCTTCGACCCTTTAAAACCGAGATTGCCGGCCGATGCCCACGAGATGACGCCGCCGTGCGGATCGCTTATCGTTACGATCGTATTGTTGAACGAGGCGTGGACGTGCGCGACGCCCGCCAGTACGTTCTTTACTTCGCGCTTGCGCCGCGACTTCGTTTGCTTCTTGGCAGCCAAAATCTCTCCCGATTGACAACATAAAGGACCGTTGGCAGCCCGAAGGTGCCAAGAAGGTATCTTACCCTAGCGGCCGAGGCCCGGTCAACGTCCTGGGGCCGCACATAGGGTCTTGGGGCTTGCTTGCCTCGGCGTGCGACTAAGGTCCCTTAATCTAGGGAGGGCTTGTCGTCCTTCGACTCCGCTCAGGATCACAAGCCCTTCGACGAAGTTTATCCTGAGCGAGCGAAGCGAGTCGAAGGGCTCGCTCAGGATGACGGGTGTTAGCTAAGGGTAGAGCGTGAACACGCCGATCCCGGCAAATGGCCCGTTATAGGTCCGGTTGATCGGGGCGTTCTGTTTGTTACTCCAGTTGTCGCCCATCCAGCCGAGGTCCACGAAGACCGGGCTCTTGCCGATCACGTAGTCGATCCCGACTTGGTACTTGAGGATATTGTAGCCGAGTCTGAAGGAGCTCGAGACAGCTGGATTGGGTGTGGTATTTGTGTACGAGCCGTTGACGTTCGGATAGTACCAGACGCTGCCGAAGTACGTCAGACCGCGATTATTGAGGTCCGGCAGCTTCTCGGCGCCGAAGCCGAACGAGTTCATATTCGGATAGCCATAGTTACCTGAGACCCACATATAGCCGACGCCTACGTATACCCGCGGTTCGACGACGCGCACTGCGAAGCGCACTTCGGCATCTTGATCGTAGAGGGGCGAAGTCACCGTGACCGGCGAGCTGCCTGCGCCGCCGATCGTCGTAACGTAGCACTCCGGCACGTACGTTCTCGTTCCCGGAGCGAAGCCGTTGCAGTTGTGCGGATATTGATACCGATCGAACGTTCCTTCCAGCATAAGTGGAACGTTGCCGAGATCGAACTCACCCGCGCCGCGAACGGCGAACGAGCTGTTGCCGGTGTTTCCGGGGCTGAACTCGTTGTAGACCTTCGGCGAGATGATATAGTCGCCGGCGACAAACGCCTCGTTGAGCCTCGGATGCGGCGTTGGCGGTGGCGGTGGCGGTGGCGGCGGAGCCGGCGGGGGCGGGGGCGGAGCCGGCGGCGGCGTTGCAGGAATGTAACGCACGACGACAAGCTTCCGATCCGGAACCCACAGCACGTATGCGCCCATGCCTTCCGAAATCACGCGGACCGGCACGACGACCGTGCCTTGATAGATCATCGGGGGAACGTCCAGCGGACGCGACTCACCGTTGATCACGACCTCCGGCTTGCCGACGGTCACCTTGACCTCGGCGCCGGGTTTCGAGACGGTGGCCGTCTTGCTGGCCGCATCCCACGAAACCGTCGCGCCCATCTGCTCGAACATCGAGCGCAACGGAATCAGCAGCGTGCCGTCCTTAACGAGCGCGGCCAGCACGCGGCCCTGCTTGTTGATGTCAGGTTTGCCGTAAACGTGATGATCGTTGTATAGAATCGGAACCTGACCCGACGGCGGAGATCCGAAGTCAGCCGGCGGCGTGCCGGTCTGCGCAACGGCCCGCAGCCCGCAGAATGCGACGATCACCGCCGCGACCGCCCACGTACTCAGTCGTTTCACTAGCGCCTCCTTACGAGAATTGCATAATTGCCGATTCCCGGCGACCCCCAATTGTAAACGCCGCGCAGGGTGACCGACGCGGCGTTTGCTTGCGTTCCCTCGCCGGCGTTAACCGGCGTTCCCGGAACCCCTAGAAGGGAGCCAGGAGGAGCAGACCGGCGTACGCGCCGTTGGCGCTATACGAAGAGGGGAAGTTGTTCTTGTTCGCCCCATTTTCGCCGTCCCAGCCGGCCTCGATCGCGATTGACGGAACGATGGCGTACGCAACTCCCACCTTATACTTCAGGAAGTTGTACCCAACCCCGAAGGTCTCGTTCGGCGGAATCGCCGCCGAACTCGTCGTGTACGTACCGCGGAAGTTCGGATAGTAATAGACCGAACCGTAGTACGTGAACTTGTGACCCCAATCGGGGAGCTTCTCGAGGCCGCCGCCTACGGCGTTCAGGTTCGGATAGCCGTAGTTGTTCGAACCCCAGATGTAGCCGACCGCGATGTAGACGTGCGGACTAAAGATCTTGTATCCCAGTCTGACGTCAATGTCGCGATTGACAGCCGTGAATGCCGGCACGTAGGTCGAGCCTCTCGACCCGATCGTCGTTACGTAGCATTCTGG
>JBAPZS010000035.1:0-1929 GCA_049285355.1 Candidatus Cybelea sp.
CGGCTTTGCGGTCCAAACGATCGGTACATGGGATTAATCAGAGCTCCCTAAGCAAGTACCGTCCGACGGCAGCTCGCAAGCGCGTCGACTACCGCCTCGATCTGATCGCCGTTCAACTCGGCGAACATCGGAAGCGAGAGCAGCCGATCGGCGGAGCGTTCGGTACGCTCGAACGAGCCCCGCGGAAGACCGAGATCGGCGTAGGCGGGCTGCAAATGAATCGGAATCGGATAGTGAATGCCCGTGGCGATACCGCGTTCGCGCAGTGCCGCCTGGACTCGATCGCGGTTCTCCACTTCGATGACGTAGAGATGATAGACGTGCCCTTCGTGCAGACGAACCGGCGGCGGGATTCCGATCTGCGAAAGCCGCTCGTCATACACCACCGCGTGACGGCGGCGGGCATCGTTCCAGTCGTCGAGGTGCCGTAACTTCACGTCGAGCACCGCGGCCTGCATCGAATCGAGGCGGCAGTTTTCGCCCTTCACCAGATGTTCGTACTTCTTTTCCTGACCGAAGTCACGCAGCAGGCGCACCGCATCGCATAGGGCGGGATCGTCGGTGACGACGGCGCCGGCGTCGCCGTAGGCTCCGAGATTCTTCGCGGGATAGAAACTGAAGCAGCCGGCGTCGCAGAAGCTTCCCGCGCGCCGGCCGTCGTAGCGCGCGCCGTGAGCCTGACTCGCGTCCTCGATGATTCGCAAACCGTGACGGCGCGCAAAGGCAACGATCGGCTCCATCGGCACGACTTGTCCGTAGAGGTGGACTGGCATAACCGCTTTGGTACGCGACGTCACCGCCGCATCGAGCAGCGCGGGATCGATCAGATAGGCGCGATCGGCCTCGACGAGGACGGGACGCGCGCCGACTTTAGAGATCGCGATCGCCGAAGCGATGTAAGTGTTGGCCGGAATGATGACCTCGTCGCCCGGGCCGATCTCCATCGCCCGCAACACCAGCTCCAAGGCCGCCGTACCGGATTCGACGCCGACGCAGTAACGCGTGCCGGTATAAGTCGCAAAGTGCTCCTCAAAAAGCGCTACATCCGGGCCGAGGATGAAACTCGCGCTCTCGACGACCTGCATCATGCGAGGAACGACCTCTTCGCGAATAGCGCGAAACTGCGCCTTCAGATCGACAAACGGAACCATCGTCACTCAAATCCGCTTCGTCGGAGCAAGCGCGAGCGCCTTCAGCAGCAACAGTACGCAAACCAAGCCGGCAACTTCCGCAAGGAGTTGCAAGAGTGCAGTTACTTGTACGAGAATCACGTCGCTCGACGAATCGTCCGCAAGAACCCAACCGTTAACCGAAAGGTCGATGCGAAGGTGCGGTAAAACGCGCCAGCCGCTAACTGCGACCCACCCCGGATCGTATCGTTCGTTCAAGCGCACGAGTCCAGACGAGCCCGGCGAACGACGCACGCGATAGAGCCAGGGCGTCAGCTGTTGGAAAGGCAACGCTTGCGTGAATGCGGCGTTGCGGCCGAGCGGAATCGCAGGAAAGGAACGCGACTCGGCGACGAGCTCGCAGAGGCCGGTGCATGAGACCCACGTTACGTTACTGGGAATAGAGAGCCAGGCGAACGCCCCGCGACTGGTAACGAGATTGCGGCCATCCGAACCGCTCAAGCTTCCTCGCACGAAGGTGAGTATCCACGAACCGGGTTCGACCGCATGTGGAAGAGTCGACTGCGTAACCGCACCGCCGATGCCCTGCGCGAGCGCCGGAGCCCGCGCGAAGGCAAGGCGCGCGTCGATCCAGGCGCTGCGCGCGTCAATGGAATTGCTCTGCGCCGCAACCGCCCGCACCGCCGCATACCCCGGCGCATCGCCAAGAAAGACGTCGCACGCACCCAGCCGGTCGACTAGCGCGACGATTCGCGAGCCGTCGCACCGAGAGATTAGCGGGGTCGCATCGGCCAGATAG
>JBAPZS010000036.1:0-11279 GCA_049285355.1 Candidatus Cybelea sp.
CTATTGGGGCGAGGAGCGTTTCGATGCGCCTTTGATGCGCGAGATGTTTCGCCGCTTTTCCGGACGCCCGCGCTTCTTGGGTTCGACCCCTGGGACCCCATACAACTGGGAAGATCTATGCGCCAAGACGCTGCAGTACGTCCGCGGCTTCAACTTCGACGATACGGTAACGTCGCGTCAAGATCCCTGGATGCCCTATCACGATCCGCGCCGTCCGGCCGCGTTTCGGTGGTTTTCGGCCAGCGACGGCTCCGACGTCGAACGCTTCGTGCGGTTGCTCGCTCCACGGCGGCTCGATGCGCTCGAATCCAGTGAAGGCTGCTGCATCGTTTACGTGCACGTCGCAGATGGGTTCGTCCGAGATGGAAAAGTTGACGACCGGGTGCTGGGGATACTCGAAAATCTCGCCGGACGCAGCGGATGGTACGCTTCCGTCGCTGCGGTCCTCGATCATATCGAGAAGCAGCGAGCGGAGTGCGTGATCACGACGGCGCAGCATCGCCGCTTGGAGTGGCGTTGGGCGGGCTATCAGGTGAGGCGCCGCCTCGGCTTTGCGTAGCATGCGTGCGCTGCCAAAGCTTGGCGGGAGGCGAACGGTCGGGACAGAAGAAGTCGGCGATGGGACGGCAGGGCGGTCTACTAGGCTCGCCTCCTTGATCGTATTTTGCCGGACCTACGCGTTAGAAGTGAGGTTCCCGATGTCGGCTCGGCGCTTTGGAGCGCTTTTCGTTATACTGTTCGCGCTTGCGCACTCGACCGCCAAGGCGGATGCGGCTTACAGCATCCAAGCCGGAGATCAGCTCCAGGTCAACGTCTATGGCGGCCAAGGAATTGCGGCGGTCCAGGTTCCCTCTGCGCCCCAACCGTACACGATTGCGGCGCTCTCTGAGACGGTGCTGGTGCTAAGCGACGGAACGATCAACTATCCGCTCGTCGGGTCGCTTCACGTCGGCGGCTTAACACCGGATGACGCCGGGAAAGTCATCGCCGATGCGTTGGCGGCCTACGTCCGCCATCCAACGGTCAGCGTCATCGTCCAGAAGTCAACCCCGGCGACGATCAAGGTTCTCGGCAGCGTCGATCATAACGGCCAGCTCGAGCTGCAAAAAGGCGACCGGCTCGCCGACGCTCTAGCGAAGGCCGGGGTCAGCTCTTATTCCTACCCGGACCTCAACCACATCACGCTCAACCGCGTCGTCGATGGGGCTCCCCACATCTACAACTTCAATCTTTACAAGATGCTTCTCAATGGCGACCCCTCGCAAGATCCGGTTCTGCAGCCGGGCGACGTCGTGTACGTGCCCAAAGCAAAACAAGTCAATCTCTCGAATTACGCGAACCTTCCGTTCGCGCTGTACTACCTCTATTTGCTGATTACGCCCGGCATAAACCACGGTACGATTCCGTAGATGTACGAGCTAACTCAACTCATTGCATCGCTGCGGCGCCGCCGCCGTCAGGCGATCGTCTTATTTCTCGTCTTATTGGTCCTAGGCTCCGCAGCCGTGCTGCTGTTTCCGTTGGGGTATGCGATCTCCAGCCAGGTGCTGATAAAGCGACCCGACACGATGAACACGTCGACGAACTATCCGCAAATCGACGCGCTCTTGTCCTCGAATCGCGACACCGCCATCGAGACGTATATCGCGATGGCGTTGCGGCCGACGATCCCGCGGGCGGTCATCGACCAGCTCGGGCTCAAGATCTCCGTCAAGAACTTTCTTAAGTGGCACCTCGTAGTGACGCCCGTAACGCACGCGGACATCATCAACATCCAGGTGACGTGGCGCGATCCCAACGTCGCCGCGGCCGCCGCCAACGCCTTTGCGCGCGAGTTCGTCTCGGAGCAGCGCACGCTTGCCGCATCGCAGGCTTCAGAAGCGGCAGCATCTCTTTCCGTCGCCTTGCAGAAGGCCAAGGCCGACCTTTCGAATGGCGAGCGAGCGCTGACGCTCTTCGAGTCGCGGCACGAGATAGCCGACGCGAGCACGCAAACGGCGGCGATTCTCGCGGCCATCAGCGATATCCAGGCTAAGGAGCGCAACCTCGAAGGCCAGCGTTCTCAAGAGGAGGGACAGCTTTCCAGCTTGAGCGCCCAGATCGGAACCGTGCCGGCAACGATCGATGCCGCCACGGTCATCGGCGCCTCTCCGACGAGCGATCAGCTCGAGCAGCAGCTGTCGCAGCAGCGCGTTGCGCTTCGGCTTTTGCGTGCGCAGTTCACGGAGCGATATCCCGAAGTCATCGCTACCGAGAGGCAGATCGCCGGCCTCCAGGCGACTCTGGCGAAGACTCCCGGTACGAGGGTGACGTCGAGGAACGTCGAGCCCAATCCGCTAAGCGCGTCGCTGGTGAGCCAGGCCGCAACGCTGCAGTCGCAAGTCATCGGCGACCATGCTCAGCTCAGCCTGCTGCGCACGCAAGAGACGACGCTGCAAGATCAGCTGCGGATGTTTCCTGTGGGCGTCACCCAGCTTCAGGCTTTGCAAAGGCAGGCAAAATCGGCCGAGCAGATCTACGACGTTCTGCAAGAGAACTATTTCAACGCCCTCGTCGCCAAGAGTATGGCGGTCAGCGACCTTTCCGTTGTCGCAGATGCCGATCCCGCGCTCGCCAAAGTGAGGCCGCCGCGCGTGGTCTCGCTCCTCGCGATCGCGATCGTTGCGCTTCTCGTAACGCTTGCAACCATCGCGCTCCTGGAGTGGTATGCGCTGTGGTCGGTGTCGCGAGCGAAGCGCACCAGGCTTCTTCATTCCGATTGAGGCGACGAATCGGCGAGTATGAGCAGCATCGCGAGAAAAAGCCTCGAGACGTTTGCCGTACGCGTCTCGACCCAGCTCATCGCCGCCGCCGGCGGGATCGCCGTAGCGCGGACGTTACTGCCTAGCGGAAAAGGCATCTACACGTACGCGGGGACGGTCCTCGGGTTCGCGCTCATGATGGCGGTTGGGCACACCCGTGCCGTGCTCTGGCAATACGGAAAGCGCGATCTTCCGGTTACCTCAGTAATTCGCGTGATGGCTTTCGTAGTCGGTGCGGTATCTATTCCGCTAGCGCTCGCCTTGGCGCTGACCGGCGCCGTCGCGCCATCTCAGCGAAGCCTGCTCTTCGTCGCCGTCGCACTGCCGTTCGCGATGTTCGCGCAATCCGCCGGCGGCATCTTTCTCGCCGACGGCGACGTGCGGACCCTCAACATAAAAGAGCTGTTTCCGAACGTCCTGGCGCCGCTGGTTTACGTGCCGATTATCGTCTTCTTTTATCGATCGCTATGGGTCGTTCTCGCCGCTTGGGCCGGAAGTTGGATCGCGGGCGCGATATACATTGCGTTTGCGCTCAAGCGGTACCATGGAACCGGCTCTAGTCCCACGAACTCGCGGGAGCTCGCTAAAGAGCAGCTGAGCTTCGGCAGCCAGGCCGGCCTGAGCAGTTTAGTGCAGTATTTGGATTTTAGAATCGACGTCATCTTGGTGATGTTCATGCTCGGCAGCGCGGCGCTTGGTATCTATTCGGTGGGCATCGCCATCGGCGAGTTCATCTGGCAGCTTAGCAGTGCGATGATCAATCCATCGATGAAGGACATCGGCGGCAGGGATTTCGCGCGCGCGGCCGAGGTCACCGCGAAATGCATGCGCCATTCGCTCGTTCTGGTCACGATCGCCGCAGTGTGCGTCGCCCTCCTCGCGCGGCAAGTCGTGCCGCTCGTCTATGGGCCGGCCTTTTCGTACGGCGCCATCCTCACCATCGCGCTGTTGCCGGGCATCGTCGCGTACAGCATGATGCCGGCTCCGGCGGCGTTCTTTTCGCAACAGCTGGGGCGGCCGAGCATTCCATCCTATTTTAGCGCGCTCTCGGCGACCATATGCGCCATCGTTACGTTTCTTACGCTGCCGAGGTTCGGGTTAATCGCCGCCGCGGTGGCGACCTCCGTTTCGTATACGGTGGCGTTCTCGTTTGCCGCGATATACTTCGCTCGAGTTAGCGGTCTGAGCGGTGGCCGGATCTTCGCGTATTCGGCCGAGGATTGGCGGCCGTACCACTCGTTGCTAACGGGTGCCGTCGGCATGATCCGGGGAAGATAGCAGTGTCGCTCGCCGACCCCCGCGAGAGGCCGCGCCGCGCGGACGCCATAGGTGCGGCAGCCGTCGTCGGAGTCGGGATTGCGGCGTGTTGGCTGACGGCCGTTGTAGTCGGCGTGGGGGCGGGCAATTGCGGCGCTTGGCTTGCGATCCCGCGACTCTGCACATCAATGCCGCTCGGGATCGCCACGGCAGTGGTCGTCGCTGCGTTGCCCTTGTTCGTTATCGTATTTTCGGGCCGGCCGCTGGCCTCACTGCTCGGGCTCTACATCATCTTGGTTCCAATCGACGACGCGCTCCTCGTGACGGATGGGCTGTCGGTGCCGAAAATCGTCGGCGTCGCGATTGGCATCGCCGCGGTAGCCACGCTCCTGCGGCGGCGGCCGGCGCTTCGTATCCCGCAAGCAGCTTTGGGGTGGTTGGCGGTAATCGGGTTGATGACTCTGAGCCTGTGGTGGAGCATCGATCCGGAGATGTCCCTCGGGAATTTGGTGACCATTACGTCGTCGTTCGTTCTAATGCTAGTTGTGGCGGCCGTGCCGATGGATGCTGCGGAACTTCGCACCGTCGTCTTTGCGACTATCTTTAGCGGCGCGGTCATCGGCCTCACCGCGATGGCCCTGTCGCGCCACGAGCTGTCCACGGTTGCGGGTCAAGAAGGGCGTCTTTATCTTAGCTTCGGAACCGCGACGCTCGATCCGAACCGATTTGGCGCATCGCTCCTGCTTCCGATCGCGATGACCGTCGGCGCGATCGGCCAAACGAAGGGCTGGGCGCGCATCGCACTTGTTGTCGCGCTCGGGCTCGCACTCACGGCCGTCTACCTCTCGGCGTCTCGTGGAACTCTGCTGGCACTGGGCGTAATGGGGTTCGTCGCGGTACTCGGCATGCGCCGCCGCCTGCTCTACGGCTCGCTGTTGGCGGTGTGCGGCGTGCTCTTGTTCGTCATCCCAAGTGAGATCAGCAACCGCTTGTATGAAGGCACTGGGGCGAGCGGAACCGGGCGTACGGATATTTGGAGAGTCGCACTCGCGGCCGTCCCCGTGCACCCGTGGCTGGGGACGGGGGTAGGGACGTTCATTCCGGCCTACGATCGCGCGTTTTTCCTAACGTACCAGCCGCACTACTTAGAATGGAGCCGCGACCCTCACAACCTAATCATGTCCACGGCGGTGGAATTAGGCCTGGTCGGCGTGGCCCTCGTGGCCGTGGCGCTGGTTCTTCAGTATCGCAGCGCGCGGCTGATCCCGCCGGATTCTCCCTTTTCGTGGCTGCGCCCCGTGTTCGCGACGTCGTTGATCGGTATGGTGGTTGCCGCGATGTTCGTAGACGTTCTGGCGACGAAATTCTCATGGTTGCTCTTTACCGAGATGCTAATCTTCGCAGGGCTGGCGCCCCGCCCGTCGTTACCCCGTGCAGGGGCGGCGCCCACGGCGGAGCGCTGACCGTTATGCCGCTCGTATCCGTCATCGTTCCCCTCTACAACAAGGCGCCCTACGTTCTGCGCGCGCTCGAATCGGTGGCCGCGCAGGCCGTTGAAGACTTCGAAGTAATCGTCGTGGACGATGGTTCCACCGACGGCGGCGGCGATATCGTTGCCGGGATCCCCGATTCGCGCTTCCGACTGATACGTCAGGCGAATGCCGGCCCCGGGGCGGCCCGCAATCGCGGGTTGCGAGAGGCTCGCGCTCCGTACGTCGCTTTTCTCGACGCGGACGACCGTTGGTTGCCGAATTTCTTGAGCGAGAACGTCTCGATACTCGAGCGCCACCCGAGCGCTGCCGCCGTTAGCTGCGGTTGGTACGAGCATCCCGGCAATGCCTTTCCGGCCAAGTGGTGGCGCGACTGCCACATCGCGGAGGGACTGGTCACCATCTCTCCAGCCACGAACGCGGACCACCTCGTGGGGATGATCGCCTATACGAACCCAAGTACGATGCTGGCGAGAAGTGAGAGCGTTCGGCGGTGGGGGGGCTTCTACGAAGCCGGCTGCCGCTACGGCGAGGATGCAACGCTCTACACTAGGATGTTTCTCAACGAGCCGTTCTACTTTCACGCGCGACAACTCGCGACGATGGACGTGCAGGCTTCGGAACTTTGCCGGAATTACAGCAGCGTTCGCCCGGTCGAGCCGTTCTTACTGGACGAGGGCATGCTGTTCGACGTCTGTCCGCCGCCGCTGCGTGCGGTGCTCGCCCAGTTTCTTAAGGTGCGGGCCTGCAAAACGGCTTCGGTGCTCGGGTTTTGGGGCGAGTGGCGGCGGGCGAACGAGCTTGCGCGGCGCTTCATCTCACCGCGCGACTGGCAGACCCCGCTCTTTGCCCTTGCCGTGTTGAGTTCGTCTCCGTTCGTTATGCCGATCGGCTGGGCAGCCCGCTCGCTTGCGCGGCGGGGGGCGCCGGCTCACGGCGGCTCGCTGCGCGCGTAAGCCACTGTCGCAATCCGCTGGCGTGCACTGCGAACGTTGGGAGATCGGCGTGACCCGGCGGGGATATGCGATCGACCTGCAGCGCATCGGCCGTCCGGCGGCACCACCGGTTTGAGACCGTAAAGGCGTACTCGTATCCCGCCTCGGCCGTTTCGGCGAGCACGGTGCCGTCAATGTCGCGGGCGCGGCCGTTGGGATATGCCAGCGCCGTGCACGGCCCGCCGGTCCGAGCTTCGATTGCGGCGCGACTTTCGCGCAGTTCCCGGCGCAGGTCTTCGGGGGAGAGGCTGCGCAGAATCGGGTGCGTCATCGTGTGCGAGCCGAGGTCGAACCCGGCAGAACCGAGAGCGCGAACGTCCTCCCACGACATGAAGCTTTGCGCGTCTGCGTCCGCAGTAGGATTGCAATGCGGTGTTTGGGCGGCAAGATAGGCGATGAAATCGCGCCGCAGCGCGTCGCCGACATTCTTACACTCCTCCACGATCGAGAGCGCCACCGCCTCACGCTCCCCTGCGTTTTGCGGAATCGCATGGATCGCGCCGGCAGGGCCCTCGAGCGTCGCCGCCGTCCAGGCGCAGACGCGAGCGAAGACTTCATCGGGCCATAGAACTCGGTCGCCGTCGATGTACCCCGACGCGAGGAAAAACACCGCGGGAAACCCTTTACGCTTTAACAGCGGTGCGGCGACGACTGCGTTGTTGCGATAGCCGTCGTCGAACGTCACGAGAACGGGCGGTTTCGGCGGGCGCCACTCGCCCCTTTTCCAGCGGGCAAAGTCGGCCAGGTTCACGGGGCTGCATCGCAACCCTAACCAATCAAGGTGCCCTTCGAACTCAGCAGCCGTGTGATGATAACGAAACGGCTCGGGCTTTTCCTCGCCCAAAATACCGTGGTATACGAGTACGAGAGCGTCCCGGCCGTGCAAGGAGACGCAAGCGCGATCGATGCCGGCGCCTGCAAAGGCCGCCATGGCGCGTTTCTTGAATTGTTCTGTCATGATGCGTTGCTTAGACGTCCGGTAGGATTGAAATGCACCCCAGACTTTACCTGCTTACGCTTATCGGCGCCGCGTTGCTCGCGGGTCCCTCCCTAGCCTCCGCGCCCACGGCGAGCCCGCAGGCGCCGCCGCTCGTGATCCCGGTGACCGCGTACGGCGGTGACAACAAGAATCCCGACCCGGGTGCAGAGGCGGACCGCCACCTTTTCGCCGCAATTCTCGTTAACACCGAAAATGCGAGCGCATCGCTCGCACGCAATTGCCCCGGGATCAGCCGCACCTCGACGTGTCAGCCGTACAAGTACGTCGACCTCTTCAAAGATTTCTGCAACACGCGGATTACGCTTGCGGCTTACCAGTACGCCACCAGCAAAAACGAGAACGCGTTCCTGCACGTGTATCCGGGGCCGAGAACGAAAAGCAACCGGCTAGTGTGGCAGGCACGGCCGAACCCGACGGGACCGAACTGCATGCCGGACAATCCCGACGCCGTCATGCGGATGAATGCCGGCGATCGCGCGTTTAACGACTACCTCTATCGAAACGTTTGGACCAACTCCGACAATCGGAACGGTTTCCCGGCGCCGTACGGCGTTTTCGAAGACGACGCGGAACTGCTTGCCGGGATCGTCGTCGGGGGTTACACGCAGGTCTCGACCGAGTACGGGAGCGGCACGCAACCTTCCGGTTTTGCCACTCGGCTCGGAGACTCTCCATACCACGAAGCCGTCGATTGGGAGACGGCAATCGGCCTTTTCGTAAAAGGGGCCTGCGCTTCTACCTGCCTTGCCATGGCAATCAACGGTATTTCCACCGGTGCGGACAACATCGGGCCCTGCGACGTCACTAGCGGCGGGCACTGCCACAATCATTATCACGCCGGCGTGATCGACGACCAGGTAGCCATCGACTACATCTGCCGAACCGCTTCCGGCGGCAATCTCAAATACTTCTTGGCCGAGCGTCCGGTTTTTATGGGACGCTTCGGACATCAGTTCATGGATAGCCAGACCCTCACGGTCGAGATCAATACGATCGCCAATCTCTACGCGCAGAGGAGTGGGGGCTGTGCCCTAACCAAGGTCGTCGACGCGGAGCCGAGTTACGGCGCGGGAGGCGAGGGCGACCTCACCGGTGGGTACCGCGTGCGGTTGGCAACGCTGGCTTTCCGCTGGCTCGTCGCTAATCCGTCGACCGGAATTCCCGACCGCGTGATCTCGTTCCAATACACCGTCGGCGGCACGCCTAACGAGACGGCGTACTTCTTTGAAGATACGCTCGTCCCATCTGGTGCCGAGCGTTCCGTCGTACCCTTCCAGTGGAACGGCCGTACTCAGACGGTCGGCGGCGGTTGTCCATCGGCGAGTGGCGACAAGGGGGGCGCGATCTCCCTGCTCGTCGGCTGCGTGGGCTCGGCCGGTGTCTACTGCCAGCAGTACCGGCACCTCTTCATCAACGGGGCCGATTATGGTAAGACGGCTGCCTGCCTCAACACGGGCACGGCGCCGGCGAACATCGCGCGGTCCTGGTTCACGCGCGACCCGATCTCTTCGTATCGGTATCAGCTGGCACTACAAGGGGGCGAGATGACCTCCGTGCCTTATCGCGGCGTTCCAAGCGGGTCCATCAAGATAGCGGCCTGCTCGAACGCAACGTACTGCACGGGGCGGAACACGCTGTCGTCGCAAGTCGCCCCTTTCAAGAGCGACGGCAGCGAGCAGCTATGCGGTCCCTGCGGTGTTATCTTATTGCAGAATAAGCAGAAGTAGTCAGACCGCGCGCGCGGCCCTGCGCGGTGGTGCGAAGGCGCCCGCCGGATTTTTAATTCAACGTTGTCTGCACGTTAACGCATTAACGCCTTATAATTTTCAAGGTGAACGAACATCGCGTAATGCGTGACGTCCTCACGCGTGCCTTCTTTCTTATTTTGTGCGCCTGCGCCGGGCAAACGTTGCTGATGCCGCCGGCGCCGCCCTCAGCGGGGGGGCAGACTGCCCTTGCGCGCCTAGCGGCGAACGGGGCGGCACCGTCGCTCGCAATCCCTGACCATCCGTCCTTCAGCGAGTTTCTCGCCATCAACGACCGCGGGGCGATTGCGGTTGATGCCGGCGCCGGCAGTCGGACGTACGGCTACGTCGCGCGGCCGCCCTATCGGGCTGGGGACTTCGAGCGAGAGGACGCGCCCAACGCATCGGTGACCACGGTCACCGGGCTCAACAACGGCGGAACGGTCGTCGGTTTCTATGCCGATCGGCGCGGGAACGTCGCGGCCTTCAGCGAGCGAAACGGCGTTTGGGTACGATACGGGGGACCGTCGAACCATACGGAATATCTCGGCGTCAACGACGGCGGAACGGCGGTAGGTTTCTACACGGATCGCCGCGGCGTCAATCACGCGTTCTCGCGTGACCTGCGGACCGGAAAAATTATCCGTATTCACTCCGGCGCAGACGGCGTCACGGCCGCCGCGATCAACGATCGCGGAGAGATCGTCGGCTACGCAGCTGCGGCGAATGGGAAAGTAAAAGGATTTCTTTGGCAGAGCGGGCGCTTTGCCGAGTTCGCGTATCCCGGCGCGGTGGAGACCAAGCCCCTCGGAATCGCTTCGAACGGAGAGATCGTCGGTACCTACGTCGTCGCCTCCGGAAAAGCGCACGGCTTTCTGCTCCACGACCTAACGACGACTCCGCGATGGACGGCGTTCGACGAGCCCAACGCCCGCGGCATGACGGTCCTGAGCGGTATCGACACACGCGGAGATTTGGTCGGTTACTATCGCGATAAAGGGTCGAAGACCAATGGCCTTTTCTGCTGCGCCTCTCGCCGGACCGGCACGGTCCCGCCCGTAATTCCGGTTTGGGGAGCGGGAGGAGACACGGAAGACACCGACCCCGGTGCCACGCCGGATCAACATCTCTTCGCGGTGATCGAGGACACCGGATACACTTCGAACAAAACTCTCGCGCAGAACTGCCCCGGCGTGAACAGCACGTCGACCTGCCAGCCGTACAAATACATTGATTTCTTGTACGATTCGTGCAACACTCCGGCGACGCTGGCCGCATACCAGTGGGCCGACAAAAACGACGAGACTGCGTTCCAACACGTCTATCCCGACGGAACGACGGAAGCAAATCGCATCGAATGGAAGGCGACGCCGAATCCAACCGGACCGAACTGCAAACCCGACAATCCCAACGCTTCGATGCGGATGAACGCCGGCGACAGCGGTTATAACACCTATCTGTATCAAACCGTTTGGACCGGCTCGGACTACAAGACGGATTTCCCGGCACCGTACGGCGTGATGGAGGATCAGGGTTCCGTTTTCGCGGGCATCGTCGTCGGAGGGTCCGGCCAGGACTCTACCGAGTACGGTAGCGGCACAAAACCGTCAGGCTTTGCCGATCGGGTCGGCAACTCGGACCACCACGACGCCAACGATTGGGAGACCGCGCTCGGCACGTTCGTCAACGGTGCCTGCGCCTCGACCTGTCTCAACGTGGCCATCAACGGAGTGGGAACCGGATACGGCTACGTCGGACCCTGTAAGATCATCAGCAACGGTCATTGCCACGCGCAATACCAGTCGGGAGACGTCGACAATCAAGCGGACATCGACAATATCTGCAGCACCATCAGCGGTGGAAACCTCGGGTATTTCCAGTCGGAGCGCCCCATCTTTGGCGGACGATTCGGCTTCGAGTTTATGGATAGTCAGACGATGACGGTCAAGATCAATACGGCGGCTAACCTCTACTCGCACACGACCGATGGA
>JBAPZS010000037.1:0-2832 GCA_049285355.1 Candidatus Cybelea sp.
GCTCTACGTCGAGGATCATGCGCGAGCGGTGCTCTGCGTTCTCGACCGCGGCGTTCCGGGCAACGCGTATAACGTGGGCGGCGGGTTCTCCCGAACGAACATGGAGCTCACTCGCACGCTGATCGAAGGCTGCGCGCGCTCGATGACCGATGCCGTCGAACACGTGACCGATCGCCCCGGACACGATCGCCGATACGCACTCGACTGCTCGCGCATTGCGGCGCTGGGCTGGCGCCCGACCGTCGCATTCGACGACGGCATCGCGCGGACGATCGAATGGTATCGCGCAAACGAAGCGTGGTGGCGCCCACTCAAAGAGGCGCACAAAACGCCGGACGAGGCGCGCAGTGCCGAGGACTAGTAGGGGTCCCGCGCCGCGTCAGTCGGCGCGGGGGCGTGGAGCGCAGATTTCGGCGCTGCAAAGCAAGTGCCGTAAGCGGAGCGGAACGCCGGACGAGGCGCGCAGTGCCGAGGATTTCAAATGAAAGGGGTTATCTTGGCGGGTGGGCTCGGCAGCCGCCTTCGACCGCTCACGAACGTGACGAACAAGCACCTGCTCCCCGTCTACGATAGGCCGATGATCTATTATCCGCTTGAGACGCTCTGTTCGGCCGGAATCACGGATATCATGATCGTGACCGGCGGTGCTTCGGCCGGTGAGTTCCTTCGGCTTCTGGGTAACGGTGCGGAGTTTGGTCTGCGCGACATCTACTACACGTATCAACAGGGCGAGGGCGGAATCGCCGACGCATTGCGCTTGTGCGAACACTTCGCCGAGGGCGGCCCGCTGGTCGTTGTGCTGGGAGACAATATCGTCCAGGAGAACATCGCGCCCTTCGTTGCGAAATTTCGCGAGCAGGGCACCGGCGCTCGCATCCTACTCAAGAAGGTGGAGGACGCGCAGCGCTTCGGCGTCCCCGTCTTCGACGGCGATCGCATTGTTGAAATCCAAGAGAAGCCCGTCCATCCGAAAAGCCCGTATGCGGTTACCGGCGTCTACATGTACGACTTTCGTGTCTTCGAGTACATTCGCACGCTTTCGCCGTCGCAACGCGGCGAGCTCGAGATAACCGACGTCAACAACTGCTATCTTCGAGACGGCCGGCTCCACTACGATATCATGGAGGGATGGTGGACCGATGCCGGCACGTTCGAGAGCCTCTTTCGCGCGAACAAGCTCGTCGCGCGCGAGCGATCCAGCCGCTCTAAGCCTTAGGCACGAGCGAAGAGTACGAGAGCGCGAGCGCGACGAGTAGCAGCACGCCGGCGAGCGCGCTGCGGAACCAGCGTTCCGGCAGGCGCGTCACGAAGTGCGAGCCGACGAAGACGCCTGGAATCGATCCCAGTAAGAGCGAACCGGCGATGCCGGGATTGACGTCGCCAAGGCTCCAATGCCCCAGCAGCGACGGAACGAGCACTACGACGGCAAACGCGAGGTCCGTACCGACCAGACTCCGCAAGGTTACCACCGGCGCCACGAGCAGTAGCAGCGGCAGCGTCAGCGAGCCGGCTCCGATCGACGTAACGCTGACAGTGATGCCGACGAAGAATCCGATCAGCACGAGCCTCAGCGTCGGCAATCCGTTTTGCGGCTGGCTTTGGTCAGATGCCAGTTTACGGTTGAAGACGATGCCGCCGGCCGAGATCAACAACGCGGCGGCGACGGCCAACTTCAAGACCTGCTCGAGTTGTTTCGTGTCTAGATACTTGTGCAAGTAGGCGCTGAAGACGACACCGATAATCGCTCCCGGAAGGCCGCCGATCGAGAGCCGCCAGAGCACCGAGGTGTGGACGGTGCGCTTTTGCACGTGCGTCAGCATCGCCACCACGCGAGTGCCCAGCGCAAAAAGGAGATCGGATCCGATCGCCTTGTTCGTCCCGACTCCCAGAAAGATCAATAGCGGGGTGGTTATCGCGCCCGCCCCGACGCCGCTGTACGCGGTGCACGCCCCGACGATGAAGCCGACGAGCACGTAGCTCCAGTTCACGACCATGTCGGCTCTTCGCTGTCGGCGACGTTGACGGCAGAAATCACAAAAAACTCCGGGCGGCGAGCATAGAGAAACCCAGGTCATCATTCAACGTGCCCGGCGAAGGGCCCCCGCTGCGAGCGTTCGGATGGTTGCTTAGCCGGGTGGGGACGGTGGTCGGCACTAACGCGGGGTTATCGGGTCCGATGGACTCTTCTCCTACCGGAGCGGGCGGGCTTTGCGATTTGTTAATCGGTTCTTTTGCGACGAAGCTCTTCATAAATCTCGAAGCGGTATACGGGAACGTTGCGCGGCGCTTCTATGCCGAGTCTCACTTGATCGCCCTCGAAGCCGACTACGATCACGCGAACGTCGTCGCCAATCATTATCGATTGGTTTGGTTTGCGGCTGAGAACCAGCATGAGCGCCCTCCTTGGCGCGCGCGTTCTTCGTGCGGGGCCAACTGCGCGCCTGCGCGAAAACGCCGCGCTAGGAGGACTGCAATACATGGTCAAGGACATGGCCTTCATCGCCTACTCCGTTCGCGACATCCCGCGGGCGCGCGACTTTTATCATGACGTCATGGGCTTAGAACTCGGCGACTCCTTCGGCGACCACTGGGTGGAGTTCAACGTCGGAAACGCGACCTTTGGAGTCGGCAACGGAACGCCGCTGGGCTACGAGCCGGGAGCCTCCACCGGCGCCGCCTTCGAGGTGGAGGACGTGCAGGCCATGCGAGAGCGGCTCAAAAAAAGCGGGGTCGAGGTAAGCGACGTACACGAGTTCCCAGGCTGTCTCACGTGCTTCGCGCGCGACCCCGAAGGCAATCGTTTCGCGTTGCATCAAAAGCGCACCCCAGCCC
>JBAPZS010000038.1:0-3105 GCA_049285355.1 Candidatus Cybelea sp.
TTCGTTTCAATCCAGCCGATTGCCACGCGCTTTCCGTCGGCGGCGAGGCGTCGAGCATCTTCCAGCAGGCGTCGCGTTTTGCCGGATCCGGGAGCGCTCGCAATGTAGACGACGAGTCGGGCGAGGCCGCCCAGCTCGCGCAAGAGCTCCTCCGCCTTTGCGGTGCGATCCATCGGCTCCAGCCCTTCGCGTTATGCCAAGGCGGCCCCGCCGCGCTTGAAGAAAATGCGCGGCCGTGGCATGGCTCTGTTACGGCTTGCTGGTGGGCGTCGCGATCCTCGATCTCCTGACGCCTCAGCTGTTCATCGCGGCGATCTTATCCAATGGACCGATCGCGCTCAGCAGTCTTGCACTAAATAGCCGCCTTACCATGAGTTTGGTCGTCACGGCCGAGATCGCAAACGTGCTCGCGGGCTACATGAACGGACTTCACGCGGGCAGCCACTGGGACGCGATCGCGATAGGTGACCGGCTTCTTTTGGCTGCGTCCTTCGTACTCGTCGGCTATCTGAGCGTGAAGGCGCAGGAGTACGCGCGAGAGGCCGGACTCTCGGCCGGGCGCATGCGGCAAGTCGACATCGAGAAGGCGCTGCGCGAGGCGACCGGCCGCGTACGCGAGACGCTCAACGTGGAGCTTGTTCAGCGGGCGATAACCAAAGAGTCGGTTGTGCTGCTTGACGCATCGAGCGCGTTGCTTGTCGTGCGCCAGACGCCCTTTACGGCGCCGCTCGTGCTGACGTTCCGCGCGGGCGACTCGGATCTTTCGGTCGAGCGGCCGGCGCTCTCGACGGAGATGACGTCGCTCGTCGCGCGCGCGGCGGAGGCCGACGACGTCTTCGCGTTGAGCGCTAACGACTTGCTCGGGCGTGTAACGCTGGAGAGGCTCGGCGCCGGTGACGCGCTCGTTACGCCAATTCGCGCATACGGCGCTGCCGAGCACGTCCTCATCGCCACGGCGAGCGGCGGGAAACCGTTCGTCGTCGACGCGCTGGCGACGTTGCGGGCCTTCGCTCAACAAGCGGCGATGGCGCTGGAGCAAGCCTATCTCTTCACCCAGCTCGGCGAGCGAAACGACGAGATCGCAAAGCAAAAAGACGAGCTGTCCGGTCGCAGCGACGTCATTCGTGATATCGTGTACGCCCTCGCCCACGATCTTCGAACGCCCCTGGCAGCCGCGCACGTAACGATGGGTCAAGCCCTCTCCGGCGCCTACGGCGAGCTTCCAGAACGGTATCGCGGTATTTTGAGCACGGCGCTTGCAGCAAACAACGACGAGCGCCGCATCGTCGAGACGCTGCTGCTGGTAGCGCGCTACGAGGCGGGGGAGAGTTCCACCGTTCGCGAGCGTATCGCGTGCGCCGAGCTTGTCGCGCGAGTGACCGAGGAGTTGCAGCCGGTAGCCGAAGTCAAAGGGCTCGAGCTGCGCACCGATTTGACGTCGGATCCGCTGCCATGCGTTGGCGATCCGCATGAAATTCGCCGCGCAGTGGCTAACCTGCTCGCCAATGCGATCGACGCGACGCCGCGCAGCGGGCACATCGTGGCGCGCGGATACCGCGAGGGCGACAGGATCGCGATCGCGGTTGAAGACGACGGTTATGGCGTTCCCGATGCGCGTCGCGCCGGACTCTTCCAGCGCTTCGGCGGCGGCCATCCCGGCTCGGGCACGGGGCTCGGCCTCTATATCGTGCGCCGCATTGCGGAGAAGTACGGAGGCGAGGTTCGCTACGCGCCGCGCGAGCCGCACGGAAGCGCTTTTACGTTGATTCTCCCGGCTGCGGCAACCTGACGTGAAGCGAGACTCTCGTTTGCGCGTCGTCCTCGTGGAAGATCACGCGTTGACCCGCGCGGGGCTGCGCACGGCGCTCGAGGGCGCCTTCGACGTCATCGGCGAGGCGGCCGATGGCGCGGCGGGCTGGGACATCATCGCGCGCGAGCGGCCCGATGTCGCAGTGGTCGACATCGGCATCCCGGTGCTCGATGGCGTCAAGCTGACGCAACGCGTACGAGCCGAGTTGCCCGCAACTCACGTCGTAATCGTCACGATGATCGATCTGGAGGATGAAGTCTTGGCGGCGCTTGCCGCCGGTGCAGATGCCTACTGCCTCAAGAGCTCGGAGCCCGAGCGGATCGTGGATGCCGTGCGCATCGCCGGCGAAGGCGGGGCGTACTTCGATCCGCAGATCGCACATACGGTCCTCTCGCGCTTCTCGTCGAGCTCGCCGAGCGGTTTGCGCAGCTCGCCGCTGACGCAACGGGAGACGGAAGTCCTGCGTCTGATCTCGGATGGCTGTGCCAACTCCGAGATCGCCGAGCGCCTCCACATTGGTCTCGGAACGGTCAAGGGACACATCCGCGATATTCTCGAGAAGCTCTCGGCCGCCGACCGCACGCAAGCCGCCGTCGTCGCCCTCAGAAAAGGCTATATTTAGGGAGGCGGAGCTTCCTAGGCGCCGAGGATCGAGCGGATTCGCTCTGCGGCGCCATTCTTGACGATGACGATCATTGCATCGCCGGCGTGCACCGTCGTGTCGCCGGTCGGAATCTCCAAATCGCTGTCCGGCCGATCGATCGCGACGACGACGGAGTTGTGAGGAAAGCCGATGTCCGAAAGGCGCTTGCCGTCGATCGGCGAGCGTTCGGGAACCGCCACTTTGACCAACTGCATATCGCCCTTGCCGAAAAGGTGCATCGTCTCCAGCATCGAGCGATACTTCGAGGCATTGACGTGCTCGTTGAGCACGTCGAGGATGAGCTCGGTCGAGGAGATGACGATCACCGGATCGTCGACGTCGAGCGAGCCGAAGATCAGCTTGTTGGCCGGGTTGTTGACGCGCGCGATGCAGCGGGCCTTGGACTTCTTCTTAGCGAGAAGCACGACGACCAGATTGTCCTCGTCGTCGCCGGTATCGGCAACCACGACGTCGGCGCGGCTGACGCCCGCGGCCTCCAACACCATCGGATCGCAGCCGTCGCCCACGACGGTCACCTGGCGATCGATCAGACGCTCGAGCATCTTGGCCTTCTGCTCGACCTTCTCGATCACGACGACCTCGTGGCCCTGATTGATGAGTGCGCGGCTGAGGTACGATCCAACCTTGCCTC
>JBAPZS010000039.1:0-1678 GCA_049285355.1 Candidatus Cybelea sp.
GCTATATCGCGGCCACGCGGGCGACGTGGACCGGCGACTACACCGGGATGCTTTCATCGATCGTCGTTCCGGCGTTGGTCGCATACGGTCAACGCGATACGGTTGCGCCGCGCGCGCTCTCCGAGGAACTCGCGGCCGGCATTGGAGACGCTGCGCTCGCCGAAGTGGAGAATGCCGGCCATGTCGCCAACGCCGATAATCCGGGTGCTTTCAACGCGCTCTTACGCGACTTTTTGATGCGCCTTCGCTTGCTGTGATCCGCTTTTGCCGGGCGCTCTGCGCCGTCGTCGTCTTTGCGACGCTGGCAATCGTGCCGCGGCCGCAAGCGGGCGGAGCCCCATGGAGCGACGCGCAGATCGCAACCCTGCGCGCGCAACTCGATGGGGCGCTGAGCGCATCCACGGTTAGCGGCGCGCACGTTGGATTTCTCGCGGTGGATACGGTGCGCGGCACGGTGCTGTACGCGCGCAATGCCGGCGACGAGTTCTCCCCCGCCTCTAACTTCAAACTGCTCGTCGGTTCGGCCGCTTTACAGGCTTTGGGCTCGAACTTTGCGTTCGTGACGACCCTTTCGAGCGACGCCGCGCCGAAGGACGGAACGATCGTCGGCAATCTCTACCTGCGGGGCGGTGGCGACGCGCAACTGCGCGCGGCGGATCTGAACGCCGCAGCGCTCGCGCTTTTGCGCAGCGGCATTCGACGGATCGGCGGCGCGGTGATTACCGACGCATCGCACGACGACGGCCAACGTTACGCACCAGGGTGGTCGTGGGACGATATTCCTTACGAGTATGCGGCGGTCGTCAGCGCGCTCGAGCTGGAGCAGGGTGTCGTGCACGTCTACGTCTCGCCGGGTGCGGCGTCGGGCGAGCGGGTTGCGCTGCGAGTGGAGCCGGCCAGCGATGCGTTTACGATCGAAAACGCGGCGATCACCGGGGCTGCGAACTCCGCCGATACGACCGACGTCGAGCGCCCGTGGAGGCTGCCCACGACGATCCGGATCGTTGGAAGCTATCCCGCCGGCTCGCCTGCGTCCGACGATCTCGAGCCGAGCGTACCCGATCCGCAAGCGTACGCGGGCGACGTATTGCTGCACGCCCTGACGGATGCCGGGATCACGGTGAGCGGCGGCAGCCGCAGCGGCATAACGCCGGCATCCGCGGTCACGCTCTGGCGGCACCAATCGGCCGCGATGCCGCAACTCTTGGCCGACTTCTGGCTGCCGAGCAATAACTTGATGGGCGAGCTTTTCTTGAAAGAGCTCGGCGCCGCGCGCGCCGGCGAACCCGGCAGCTACGCCGGCGGAGCGAAGGCCGAGGCCGACTATCTACGATCGATCGGCGCCGATCCCGCGACCGTCTCGATCGCCGACGGCTCGGGACTCTCGGTCTACGATCGCATCACGCCGCGCGATCTCGTTACGATTCTGCAAAACGATTGGAGCGGCGCGCAGCGCGATTCGGTCATCGATGCGCTTCCGCTCGCGGGCGTGCGCGGAACGCTGCAGACGGCGTTCGAGGGGACGCCGCTAGAGAACCAAGTTTTTGCCAAGACCGGAACGGCGCGGCACGTGCGCGCGCTCTCGGGTTTTTTGCAGACCAGCCTTCACGGGCCGGTAACCTTTTCGTTGCTGGTCAACGATTGGCTCGGCGATGACGAGCCCGACGAAACGATCCGG
>JBAPZS010000040.1:0-4000 GCA_049285355.1 Candidatus Cybelea sp.
GCCTGTGTCTCACCTCCGATTGCACGCCGAGCCGCGATGAGCGACAGTGCCTCCGCGCGTTGTCCCGCACCGTAGCTGCGGTCGTCGGCGATTGGGCCCAGGATGGGCCCGAGGTCACTCCCTTGGTTACCCATCATCGCCCCGAGACGGAGGCTTGCCGTTGCCGTCAGATCGCGGTTGTTGCCGGCGCGAGCCAGGGAACGGCGTAGTAACGACTCGGCTCTTGCGAACTTGCCGGCCGTCGCTTGGAGCGCGCCTTGCAGCGCGAGCACGGTTGCGTTTTCGCGCCGGGTAGGTTCGTCGAGCGCTTCAATGGCGCGCGAAACCACGTCGCTTTGCGCGCGTTCCAAGAGGTCGAAGCCGTGCCCCTCGATCAAGCGAAGTACGTCCTGGCGCGCGCCGGCGGCGACGTACCCTGGCATCGCGTGCTCAATATCGCCGCTCGCCTCGAGCGCTCTCGCGGCCCGCTCGCGCAAAAGCTCCTGCGAATGCTTACCGCCGAGCGCGTTTTGATGGCGGAGGAACTCCCGAAAGAGGTCGTGGCATTGGTAGACGCCCGGCGATTCCTCATAGATAAACGCCGTGCGCTCGCGCAAACGTTCAACGATTTGAAGCGCGCGATCGAAGCCCGCGCGCTCAAGCACCCGCACGTCGATCATGGGCAGCGCCATCGCGACCTCGAGCAGGCCGCGCTCCTCGTCGGCAAGCGCGGTATACACTTGCTCGGCGAGGAAGCGATAGATCATCTCCCGCGTAACAGCCGAAACACTTCGAAGGTTCGACGATCGCGTGGATGTACGCAATGCGAAGCTCATCGCCGCAGGCCAGCCCTCGGTTAGGTCCAGCAAGTCGCTGAGTTCGTCGTCGCGGATCGAAAGCCCGAGATCGCCGGCGGCGGTCTTCGCCTCCTCGAGCGTGAACCGCAGCTCGTGCTCCTCGATCGGCAGGTCCGCATCGCGATACGCTAGCCAACTGCCAACCGGAAGACCAGTGGTCGAGCGCGACGCAAGAATCCAGCGGATGCGACCCTTGCTTCGCTCGACTAGGGAGGTCACGAACCGCGCCACCTCGGGATCTTCATCGGCGATATGCAGATCGTCCATCGCAATGACGCCCGAGAACGACTCCATATGGGCATGCAACCAGCGCGCCAAATCGGCCCCGCGCTGCGGCGACGACTGGTTGCGCTCGTAAGCTCCCGCCAACGCGGTGATCGCGTGCGGAGCGCGTTCGCCGAGCGCCTCGGCAAAGCCGCGCAGGAAGCTCAACAGCGTCGTGTGCTCGAAGCGAAGGGCAAAACGCATGGTCGGCTCACGTAAGCCGTCGAGGTACTGCCGCAACACGACGCTCTTGCCGTAGCCGGCCGGCGCGACGAGTAGTGTAATCGGATAACTTGCTAACCCTGCAAGACGCTCGACCAAGCGCGGCCGCTCAACCGGTGCAAAAGCCGCGCCTGCCATGCGATCGTCGCCCTGCAGCGTACGAATCATCGCAGGTCGTTCTAAAGCGGCGTCGGCGTCGCCTGGTCTTTAAATGCTCCCGGGTCCGGCACGTTGCCCTTGTTGATGAGCAAACTCAAGAAGCGCGCCACAACCGCGCCTTCCCACTGAAGGCGTGGCGCGAGCCACGCTCGCTGCACCGGGCATGTGATTTCACCAAGTTCAAGCACTAAACTCCCGGCTGGCGCGTCAACCTGCCGGAAAGCATAGTAATCGCGCAAACCGCGCGTAAAGTCATTCGGCTGGAAACCGAACGGCCAATATCGTCCGTACAAACCGTGCCACTCGGCTGCCGCTGGCGCCGACGTCGTCGATCGTCCGTCGGCGGATTGTGCGTAGCCTACCGATGCGCTGCTTCGGCACGGCGGATCGGAGCCGTCAAAGTGGATGAAGACGGCGGCGCCAACGCGATACGCTCCCGCGAAGTCCGCCGGCAAGCGCGCTACGCGCACCCCGTGTTCCCGAAGAATCCGCGTGGCCGCGTCCGCCACAACCGGCGTCCACGCTCGCTCACCCTGCGCGCCGAGATTGCAATGATGTTGCGGAAAGCGCGCGCAGCTTTGCGGACGGCCTTCGTGACCGGCCGAGATAAGAACGTCGTAGTTCAACAGCGCAACGACGAGCACCAACCCGTGCATCACCAACCGCCCGAAGCGCCGCCGCCTCCAAACCCGCCGCCGCCGGCCGAAAAGCCGCCGCCGCCACCGCCAAACCCGCCGCCGCCTCCGAACCCGCCGACAAATGCACCGCCGAAGAATCGCGAGCGGCGCATCTGCGCGCGCGCCGCCGCCGAACCTTCGTTGAGTACGAGAAAGCCGTACATGATGCTGCGGATGATGTGCACGATGATGACGAACGCGAGGAAACCGAGGAAGATCCACAACTGCGACAGATCCATCCGGCCGCCGGAACTCCGTGCCTCCGGCGGCGGCGTGACCTTTGCGTAGGTTGGCGTAACCGTCGTTAGGATCGCGGCAACCCCGCTGGTCACCGCACCGTCGACGTCGCCCGAGCGCATCCGCGGCCGAATAACGTTCTGGATGATCCGGTACGAATCGGCGTCGGTAAGCGCGCTCTCCAACCCGTAACCGACCTCGATGCGCACCTTGTGGTCCTGCATGAAGATGAAGAGCACCGCCCCGTCGTCGTGACCGCGCCGCCCGATCTTCCAATGATCGGCGGTCTGCGCCGTCCACGTCTCCAGCGGAACCCCCCCGGTCGTTACGCCGATCCAGACGACGATTTGATGCCCCGTGGCCGACTCGTAGGCGCGAAGCTCGTCCTCTAACGAGGCACGTGTCTCGCTCGAAAGTGCGCCGGCGTTGTCGGTAACGTAACGGTCGGGCGTCGGCGGAATCTTAAAGCCCTGCGCGATCGCTGGAAGGCTCAACGCGAACGCGATCAGCGCGGCCGCGACCAACGAGGCGCGCGTCTTCAACCCGATGAGCCTTCGGTCGATCGCGGAAAGTGGGCGCGAAACGCCTCGCCGATGCGCGCCAGCGCGTGCCGAATACCGGCGACGGTGTCGCCGCCGGCAAAATACGGCTCGCTCTCCTTCACCAACCCATCCCAGAAGGCGTCGCCCACGCGTTCGTGCAAAGCGCGATCGCCGATGACGGCAAAGCGCCTTGCGTTCGGCGCGACCAAAATGAGTGCGGCATTGGCCGGCGCGTGCCGGTGCAAGCGAATCCGCCCAAACTCCGATTTCGCGCGTTCGAACGCATCCACGGTTCGATCGGGAATCACCCGAACCGCGATGCGCCCAGTCGTCCCCTCCTCGGCCTCGGCGATCGCGCGGGAGATGCGGTCGCGTTGCTCGCGCGTCACGGGCTGAAGTTTACCACCGGCGCCTTCTCCGCGCCCGGCTGCGACTGAAAGTAGGGCTTCTCGTTGAAGCGGCTCCCGAACATTCCCACGAGAAGAACCGTGGGAAACGTATCGCGCTTGGTGTCGAACGCGCGCGCGGCCTCATTGTATTTTAGGCGCTCGAAGGCGATCCGGTTTTCGGTACCTTCCAGTTGTGCCTGGAGGGTTTGAAAGTTCTCCGTGGCTTTGAGCTGCGGATAGTTCTCCACGACCGCCAGTAGGCGCGAGAGCGCGCTACCGAGCTGGTCCTGCGCGGCGGCATACTTCGCGAAGTCTTGCGGATTGTTGATCGCATTCTGAGCGACTTCAGGCGAGATCTGCCCAACGCTCGCGCGTGCTTTAGCTACCGCCTCGTACGTGCTCGATTCGAAGTTCGCCGCACCTTTCACGGTGGCGACGAGATTTGGAATCAGGTCGGCTCGGCGCTGATAGACGTTTTGCACCTGCCCCCACTGGGCGTCGACGGCTTGCCCGAGCGTGACGAGCGAGTTGTACGTCCCGGCGATGAAAAAGCCAATGACGACCACGATGCCGATGATGACGAGCGGTCCGATGTACGAAGGACGTTGTTCCATAACGGGGCAAATGCGCCGCCATGCGGCCTGCCCCTCCCTCAGGCACCCTGCCCCTTAGGG
>JBAPZS010000041.1:0-7101 GCA_049285355.1 Candidatus Cybelea sp.
GGCGAGTGCCATTCCGCGACGTCGTCATTACGCCGCTGGTCTTTGATGCGCTCGGCCGAAAGATGTCGAAGTCGGTCGGCAACGTCATCGACCCGATGGTCCTCGCCGACAAGTACGGCGCCGACGCGTTTCGTCTCTCGATCCTCCGGCAGATGCGCCTCGAGAGTCAGGAGATTCGCTATCAGGAGTCGCGCTGCGAAGAGGCGCGCAACTTCAACAACAAGATTTGGAACGCAACGCGATATATGCTCGCGCTTCCCGAGGGCCTGCCTTCGGCGATGACGCTCCCCGCGGCCGCCGAGCTAACGCTTGCCGACCGGTGGATCCTCACGCGGCTTCGCGAGACGGCCGTGCGAATGGGCGAGCTGCTCGACGCCTACGACTTCGGCAACGCCGCCGAAACCATTTGGCGTTTCCTTTGGTACGTTTTCTGCGATTGGTACCTCGAAGCAACGAAGTCCGAGGAGAACCGTGCGAGCCGCGCAGCAGTGCTCTCGTTTGCCTGGAATAACTCTATGCGGCTACTGCACCCGATCGCGCCCTTCATTAGTGAAGAGGTCTGGCTGGCGCTGCCGCATGACGGTCCGACCATCGTGACGGCCACCTGGCCGGATCCGCTGGAGATTCCGGACTTTCCCGAGGACGCGCAGCGGTTTGAGGCGCTCAAGCGCGCGGTCGAGCGCGTGCGCAATCTCCGCGCGGAGCTGGGACTCCATCCCAAAGAACGAGTCGAACTGGTCGTGCCGTCGAACGTCCCTGCGGATCGGGCAAACCTGTTGGGACTCTTCACGGGCGCGAGGCTCGAGCGGTCCGCCGCCGCCGGAGAGAGCAGCGATGAGGCGCTTGCCGCCGTAAGCGTTCGCGCACCTCACGGCGTGCTCGAGGAACGGTATCGCAAGGAGGTCGAGCATTTGCTTTCGGAGATCGAGCGCGGTGAGAAGAAGCTGCGCAATGAGAGTTTCGTCGCCAAAGCGGCCCGGGAGATTGTCGAGCGGGAGCGTGAGAAGCTCGAGGGCTATCGCAGCGAGCTCGCGCGCGTCGAAGCGGCGTTGCGCGCGCTAAAGGAGCCGGCATGAGGGCGACGGGGGCCAGAGAGGTTCTGGCACGCAGCGACGAGATCGCCCGAATCATCGCGCGGCTCGCGCATCAGATCGTCGAACCGGATGAGGCGCAGGACCGCCTGGTTCTGTTCGGCATCCGGCGCGGCGGCGAGACGCTGGCGATCCGGCTTGCGGCCGAGATCGAGCGCATCAGAGGTCGTGCGCCCGCGCTCGGCTTTCTGAACATCAACCTCTATCGCGACGATCGCGTGAGCCACGAGCTCCCGGAGTCGGAGATTCCGGTTGACGTTTCGGGACGGCTGGTCGTCGTGGTGGACGACGTGCTGTATACCGGTCGAACGATTCGCTCGGCGCTCGACGCCGTGACGGATCTCGGGCGGCCCGCGGCGATTCGGCTCTGCGTGCTGGTCGATCGCGGGTTGCGCGAGTTGCCGATTGCGGCCGATTACGTCGGACGGTTTACGCCGACGTCCCCGGATCAACGCGTGAAGGTCGTGCTCGCGCCGCAGGCCGGAGCCTCTGACGAGATCACGATCTTGGGAGCGTCGAGTGCGGATACGCCGTAGTCTGATCGATCTCGACGATCTCACGGCCGAAGAGATTGCCTACGTCTTCGAACGCACCGCGCAGTTCGAGGCCGTGGCGCCCGGCCCACGTCTTGCCGGAAAGACGGTGGTCAACATGTTCTTTGAGGAGAGCACGCGGACGTTTACCTCGTTTAACATGGCCGAGCTGCGCTTGGGCGCGGACGTCGTGAACTTGACGCCACGCAACCTGAGCCTGACCAGCAAAGGCGAGACGCTCGAGGATACCGCGATAACGCTGAGCGCGATGGGCGTTTCGGTCGTCGTCGTGCGCCACCCCGAGGCCGGATTTCCTCAGCGCATCGCGCTGAACTTCGACGGTCACGTACTCAACGCCGGCGATGGCGCGCACGCGCATCCGACACAGGCGCTGCTCGACATCTATACGCTAATCGAGGAGTTCGGCGACGTCGCCGCCCGAACCATCGCGATCGTCGGCGACGTATTGCATAGCCGCGTCGCGCATTCGGCGATTCGCGGACTCCGGCGGCTCGGCGCCGCCGTCGTACTGGTCGGCCCGGAAGGGTTTCTCCCGAGCAGCTACGCAGAGAACGGCGTCGTTGTCGAACGCGACTTCGACGCGGTCTTGCCGAGGGCCGATGCGATCGTGTTGCTGCGAATCCAAAAGGAACGCTTCGCGGAGATGCCGCTCTCTAACGACGAGTACGTTGCGGGCTATCGCCTCGACCAGCGCCGGCTCGGGCTGCTACGCAAAGAGGCAATCGTCATGCACCCCGGCCCGTACAATCGCGGAATGGAGCTCGACGATTCCGTCCTCGAGTACGCCGGTTGGCGGTATGCGCGTCAAGTCTACCACGGCGTGGCCGTGCGTATGGCGGTTTTGGATTTCCTCGTCAACGCGAGGAGCATTTGAGGAACCTCTGATTAATCCGATGTACCGATTGTTTGGATCGCGAAGCCGCAAGATGCGCGAAGAAGGCGAAGGAGCATACGCGAGCCAGTCTGTGACTGAGCCTTCGACGATGCAGGTTGCGGCTTCGCGGCCGAACCCTTTGGGCAGCGGCAGTTTGGCCGCACCTCATTGTTGCGCCCTCGGTCACAGAGAGCGCTGCTATGCTCCCTCGGGCGCGCCTCGATCTGCTGCGAAACTGCCCGCTGCAATCAGTGCAGCGGATTAATCAGGGGTTCCTGGCCGGATAAATGACGGCTCTTCTCATTAAAGGCGGCAGAGTCGTGGATCCGGCCGGCTCGCTCGACGCGTTGCGCGACCTGCGAGTTCGCGGGGGCGTCATCACCGAGATTGGGGAGCACCTGCAATCCGTCGCAGATGAGGGTGTGATGGATGTCGCGGGCTGCATCGTCGCGCCGGGCTTCGTAGATATGCACGTGCATCTGCGCGAGCCGGGTTTTCCGGAAAAGGAGACGCTCGCGACGGGGACGGAGGCGGCCTTGCGCGGCGGATTCACGAGCGTAGCCTGCATGCCGAACACGAAACCTGCGTTGGATAGTCCGGGCGCGTTACGCGATCTGCTCGCGCGCGCCGCCCAGAGCGCGCGTTGCCGCGTCTATCCGATCGCCGCCATCACCCGCGAACGTCTGGGACGCGAACCCTGCGACTTTCCGGCGCTCGCGCAGGCCGGTGCGGTTGCTTTTTCCGATGACGGCGATACCGTGCGCGACGCCCGCGTGCTGCGCGATGCCGCGCTTGCAGCGCGCGGCGTTGCCGGCGTCTTTATCTCGCATAGCGAGGATCCGGCCTTCGGTGAGGATCCCCGGCGCCCGTCGCTTGCAGAGGATGTGATCGTCGCGCGCGACCTCCTAATCGCGGGTGAGACGGCGAAGGCTTGGCACATCGCGCACCTCTCGACCGCGCTGGGACTCGATTTGATCCGGTGGGCGCGCGCGCGAGGCACGCGGGTAACCTGCGAAGTCACGCCGCATCACTTGAGTCTCACTGCCGATGATGCGCAAGCGCTCGGCGCGGGTGCGCGCGTGAATCCGCCCTTGCGCTGCGAGGCTGACTGCGCCGCGTTGCGCGCGGGCGTGCGTGACGGCACGATCGACGCGCTTGCGACCGATCATGCGCCGCACACGCCGGCGGAGAAGGGCGGTGATTCGTCGGCCGTCGCTCCGGGGTATACGGGATTGGAGATCGCCCTCGGCGCGTACGTGCAGGCGCTTCCCGATCTTGCGCTGTCGGCTCTGGTGCAGTTGCTTTCGACTAACCCGGCACGCATTCTCGGAGTGCCCGGCGGCGGGCTGCGCGTCGGTGAGCCCGCCGACGTAACGATCTTCGCTCTCCGCGAGTGGCTCGTCGACCCCTCCGCCTTCGCCTCGAAGGGACGATGGACGCCGTTTGCGGGACGCCGGTTGCCGGCAAAAGTGCTCGCGACGATCGTGGCGGGCGCGATCGGTTATCGCGCGGCGGAGTTCGGCGCGGCATGAGCTCGACGACGCCGGCAGCGATCTTCCTCGCCGACGGCAGCCGCTTCGACGGTCATGGCCTCGGCGTCGAGGGGGTGGCGCTCGGCGAGGCCGTCTTCTATACGGGCATGACCGGCTACGAAGAGGCGTTGACCGACCCATCGTACGCGGGGCAGATTCTGACCTTTACGTATCCGATGATCGGCAACTACGGAATCTCGGGTGCCGCCGCGCAGTACCCGCGGCCGTGCGCCGTCGGAACGGTCATCAAGCAAATCGCGTATCATCCGTCGCAGCATCTTTCACGGCAGACGCTGCCGTCGTGGCTCGACGAGCACGGGGTGCCGGCGTTGATCGGCGCGGACACGCGTGCGATCACGATCGCGCTGCGCGAGCACGGGACGATCTGGGCGGCGCTCGCCGTCGGAGAGAGCGCGCTTGCGGAGGCCGAAGGGCGACTGACGGAGTTCGTTCGCACCGCCGACACTAAGGCACTCGTTCCAAGCGTCGCCACGACGAGCGCTTTTGCCCAGGGCTCGGAGGACGGACTGCGCGTTGTGCTAATCGATTGCGGCGTTAAGCGCGCGATTCTCGCGCAACTTCAAGCGCTCGGCGCCCGCGTGACGGTCGTGCCGTACAGCGCGACGGAAGAAGAGATCCTCTCGCACCGCCCCGACGCGATCATCATCTCGCCGGGGCCGGGCGATCCGACCGATCTCGCCCGGACGATCGCCGTACTGCGCGGCCTCGTTGGACGCAAGCCGCTCTTCGGTATCTGTCTCGGTCATCAGCTGCTCGCCATTGCGTGCGGCGCGAGAACCTACAAGTTGCCGTACGGTCACCGTGGTGGGAATCAACCGGTAATGCAGCTGCGCGAAGGCAAGGTCATCGTCACCGCTCACAATCACGGGTATGCGGTAGACGCGCGCTCGCTCCCCAGCGAGCTCGAAGCGACGATGACGAATCTCAATGACGGAACGAACGAGGGTTTTCGCCATCGTACGCTGCCCATCGAGGCGGTGCAGTTCCATCCCGAAGCATCGCCGGGGCCGCTGGACGCGCGCTTCCTATTTGAACGATGGCTCTCAGGCTTACCGCGGGGCTAATCCTCGCGACGGTCGTCGCGGGAGTGCCCGCAGCGGCGGGAGCGCAGACGCTGCAGCGCCTCACCGTGCAATCCTTCGTCCTTTCGTCCGACGTGCGCCGCCCGGAGCTCGATCAGCCGTTTCACTTGTCGTCGCCTTACGCGTACGCGAGCACGTCGCGCAGATCTATAATCTCGAGCTGCCCATGCTCGCGCAGCTCGAGCTGCTCGGGGACGAGCGCTCCACGGTAAGCGGTCCCCGCGGGACCGAGTATCGTGAGGTCATTACCGTGGTTGCGCATACGTCGGGCGCCATCCCGATCGCGGCGGCGGTCCTGCAAGCGCGCGACGCGCGCGACGGCAAGCCGAAGCAGTGGTACACGAATGGGCTGACGCTCTATGCCGGGCGCTCGGCCGGGCAGGCGATTCGAGGCGGTGTGGGCGAGGCATTCGATGCCGCCGTGAGCGCCGCGCGTTTCGTGTTTACGATCGCGGTCATAGCCGCCGTATTCGGGTTTCTCCTCTGGAGCACGATAAAGCTTATCGGGAGCCGGCGAGCGCCTCCGCCGCAGCACGCCTACGAACCGCAGCTCGTGCCGGAGCCGGTCGCGACGCCACGCACGCGGCGCCAGCAAGTGGAGGACGCGCTGCTCGTCCTCAATGCCGAGCGGACGCGGTTGGGAGCGGCGCGCGTGCGCGCCGCGATTTGGCGGATGGTCGGGGCGCCCGAAGGCGAGACGCTCGGCGATGTGCTTTCGCGACCCGGCGCGAACGAGAGCCCGCTGCGCGACGTGCTCATCGCACTCGAACGCAGCACGTTCACCTACGACGCCGACCTGAACCTCGCCATCCCCGATGCGTGCGCGGCGCTCGAGCGCTACGCCGCGTCGCTGTAAAGGAGCACGATGCGTCGACCGGACGAGTTGCGCCAAGCGCTTGCAAAAACGATCGTCGGCCAGGAGACGGTCATCGAATCGCTCTTACTGGCACTGCTCTGCAACGGACACATTCTGTTGGAGGGGCCGCCGGGACTGGCAAAGACGCTGGCCTGCCGTTCTTTAGCGGCCGCACTCGAGGGCGAGTTCAAGCGCATCCAGTTTACTCCCGACCTCTTGCCCAGCGATATCGTCGGCACGCGAATCTTCGATCAACGGGAGAGCAGCTTCGCGACGGTCGTCGGCCCGATCTTTGCCAACGTCGTCTTGGCCGACGAGATCAATCGCGCGCCGGCTAAAGTGCAATCGGCGCTGCTCGAGGCGATGCAGGAGCGACAGGTCACGATTGGGCCGCAATCGCATGCGCTGCCCGATCCCTTCGTCGTGATGGCGACGATGAATCCCCTCGACTCCGAGGGGACCTACGCGCTGCCTCTCGCGCAGATGGATCGCTTTCTCATGAAAGTGAACGTCGGCTATCCCACGCGTGAAGAGGAGCTGCAGATCCTCGACCGTTTTGCGATGGCCGACACGCAGCCGGTGCGCGCCGTGGCGACGCTCGATGACGTCCGCGCCTGGCGCTCGGATGCCTTTGCGGTGCACGTGGATGAGAAGCTCAAGCGCTACATTGTGGATTTGGTCTCGATTAGCCGCGCAGCCGATCGCGTCACCGTCCGCTCCGCAGCGGGGGCGTCGCTGCGCGCGGCCGAGCTCATCGACAACGGCGCGAGCCCGCGCGCAACGCTGGCGTTGGCGTTTCTGGCACGGGCGCGGGCGTTGCTCGACGGACGCGACTTCGCGCTTCCCGACGACGTCCGTGCAGTCGCCGCGCCGGCGCTGCGACATCGCATCGGCTTTAACTACCGGCTCGCGACCGAAAGCATCGCCGCCGACGCGGTGATCGATGCCCTGATCGCCGCCATTCCGGCGCCCTAGTGTCGTGACGATCCGCGACGCGCTCTTACGCGCGCGACGCCGTCCTCGGCGCTTCGGCGCGGGCTCGCCGACCATCTATCGCGGCGATGGTTACGAGTTCGTCGAGCTGCGCGCCT
>JBAPZS010000042.1:0-3783 GCA_049285355.1 Candidatus Cybelea sp.
TCTCTACACGTTGCCGCGGCCGACTACAATCCTCGACAACCAGACGAAGCAGCTTACGCTGCTAACCGCAAGAAACGTGCCGGTTCGGGAGACGCTCGAGCTTCGGGGGTCGCCGGACTACTATCGCAATGCGGAGCCGGATATCGGCGATCGCATACCGGTTGGCGCCTATGTAACCTTTGCGAATCGCGGAGGAGACCTAGGCGTTCCGCTGCCCGGCGGCATCGTGCGGCTCTACAAGAGCGATTCGCATGACCTCTCGCAGTTCTTGGGGTCCGATCAAATTAGCCATACACCGAGGAACGAGAGCGTGCGGCTGCACGTTGGTGACTCGTTCGACGTCACGGCGCGTAAGCTGCAGACCGATTTCCACGTAGACGGCCCCTGCACGTCGGATAGTTCCTATCGAATTACCCTGGGAAACGCGAAGACGATCGCGCAGAACGTTTTGGTAGTCGAACCAATTCCCGGCGACTGGCAAATTACCGACGAGAACATCGAACATGTGAAGAGCTCCGCTTCGACGGCGAGCTGGAACGTTCGCGTTCCGGAGGATGGACACGCAATCCTCACCTACACCGCGCGAGTAAGCTGGTGCGGTTACTAGAAATCTAGTTGACAAGCTGCGCCGGCCGCGCTAGGATACTATTATGAATCTAGTAGTCGGGCCCGGCGCCAGCAATGCCGCGTAAGAAGTCGCCGGTCCTTACCGACCACGAGCTGCGCCTCATGGAAGTGCTGTGGGGCAAGGGCCACGCGACGGTCGGCGACGTCGTCGCCGCGCTCGGTCCACCGCCGTTGGCGTACACTACCGTCTTAACCACAATGCGAACCCTCGAGCAGAAAGGGTACGTCGCCCACGAAGAGGACGGTCGCGCGTTCCTCTACCAGCCGGTGATCGAACGCCGGCAGGCGGCGGAATCTGCGGTCGGCCATCTGCTCAAGCGTTTCTTCGGGGACTCGCCCGGAGCGCTCGCGGTGGCGTTGCTCGACGACAGGCGGCTGAGCGGTGCGGATCTGGCGAAGATCCGAACCACGCTAGCCCGGCCGAGGAAGAAGATATGATTTTGCGCGTTCTATTCGACGGGCTTTGGCAGGGTGCGGCGATCGTAGCGATTGCGTATCTCGTGACGCTCGCCGTTTCACGGCGCAACGCTACGACGCGCTACGCCGTGTGGTTTGCAGCTCTCATCGCGCTCGTTGTGGTACCGCTTGCGACGACGCTTTCGAACGCCGGTGGACTCTTGCTCGCGGCGCTGCAGCCGCATGCGGTTTCGGCCAAGTGGACGATCTCGTTGTTGCCGGCACAGTCGTTTGCGCCCGAAGTGAGCGGATTTTGGAGCCAGGCGACACCTTGGATCGTCGCTGCGTGGAGCGTGGGCGCAGCCATCGGGCTTCTGCGTCTGGGGACGAGTCTGTTGCGCATTGCTCGGATACGCAAGGACGCCGTAGCACTCTCGAGTGCGCGCGGCGACGTCTTGGTTTCGCGCGACGTTGCGATCCCGGTGGCAGTCGGCGTTGTCCATCCCGCGATCGTACTTCCGCGAGCTCTCGTCGATACGCTTACGCCGGCAGACTTGGAGCGCGTCCTCGCCCACGAGCGCGCCCACGTCCGGCGTCACGATGTGGCCGGCAATCTCGTCCAGCGGTCGATCGAGGCGATCCTATTCTTCAATCCTTGGGTGCATGTGGTTGGGCGCGCGTTGGTGCTCGAGCGCGAAGCTGCGTGCGACGACTGGGCCGTCGCAAAGACTGGAACCCCCGACGATTATGCAGCTCTGTTAGCATCTCTAGCGGTGCGCCTTCGCGAGCCGAAAGCGCCGCTCGCGACGCCGAGCGCGCTCGGATCGCGTCACGCGCTCGTTTCACGCATCGAACGCCTCGCCGGCGGCATACGGCGACCGCTCACGCTGAACTACTACGTCGTTGGAGGAACCGCTATGCTGTTCGTCATTTTGACCTTGGCTCTGGAAGCGCTTTCGCCGGCGTTGGCGTTCGCGCCACCGCAATCGGGCGCGGCTCCGGAAACGGCAGGCACGAATCTGGTGGCCGCGGACTGCGCGACGCCGCATGTCAATGCGACGGTTACGTCGCCCGCCGAGCCGAAAATGCCGCAGGGCCTAAACGCAAAGGGATCGGCTATCGCGCTAGTGACGATCGCGCCGAACGGAAGCGTAATGAGCGCGGTCATCTCGAAGTCGAGCGGAAACGCAGCGATCGATAAGGCGGTGCTCGACGCGGCCCGGCATAGCACGTACTCGCCGGAACTCGTCTACTGCCGGCCGGTCGAGGGACAGTATCTCTTCCGCGCGGACTTTAAGCCGGACAACCAATAAGCCGAGGTTCGCTGGCGGAGAGGGAGGGATTTGAACCCTCGAGAGGCTCATCACCTCTGCTCGCTTTCCAAGCGAGTGCATTCAGCCGCTCTGCCACCTCTCCCGATCGACCCCGCTGGATTGGGGCGGCGAGCGGCGAACTCCTCGGTCGCGCATGAAGCTCACGCTAATTCGTCACGGGCCCACGGAGTGGAACGCCACGCGGCGCTTTCAAGGAAGAACCGACGTGCCGTTATCGGCGCACGGACGCGCCGCCGCGCAGACGATCGCCGAGCGCCTGCGTGAAGAGCCGATCGACCGCATATACTCGAGCGATCTCTCGCGCGCGTTGGAGACCGCCCGAATCGTCGCGCAAGCGCGCCGGGGCGAGATCGTTTCAGATGAGCGTCTGCGCGAGTTCGATTTTGGGCGTTGGGAAGGGTTGACGTGGGACGAGATCGTCGCGCGCTATCCGCACCTCCCGAGCGTGGGCTTTCGGGCGGCAAAGGACTACGCGCCTGAAGGTGGCGAGGCGTTCGCACGAGTCCGCGAGCGCATCGCCTCATTTCTCGACGATCTCGCAAAGCAGCCTATCGAATCGGTCGCGGTGGTTACGCATGCCGGCCCGTTGCACGCGTTTTTCTCGGTCCTCGATCTCGACAAACCCGGCTTGCGTTTCACGGCGGGCGGCATTACGCGCATCGGGATCGAGCACGGCACGGCCTCCCTCATCTCGCTCGACGAGCGAGAGCACCTCGAAGGCGTAGGCTGAGGGGTCCGGCACCTCGCGCCGCGAAGAGAGAATCATGCAGTCGCGCAAAATGCTGTGGATCGGTTTGGGAGTCGGCGCAACGGGCTTTACTTTGGGATTGGCGTACCTGTTCTTCCGTTTGGCGACGCGCGGAACGCGCGAGGATCCCACGACGCAGCGCATCCAGGAATTGATCGACGAAGCGAACCACCTGCTCAAGGCGCTTGACGAGCAACGACACAGCGCCTGAAGGCGCCGCACGGCTGCGGGCCGGCGCCGAACTGGAAATTGAATTCACGGATCTGCTGGGCAACGGCCAAGGCGTCGGTCGCGCCGGCGGTATCGTGGTTTTTTGCTTCGGGCCTCTACCCGGCGAGCGTGCGCGCGTTCGCGTCGAGACCGTTAAGCAGCGCTATGCGGTGGCCGAGATGGTGGAGCGATTGGCGACATCGCCAAACCGGGTTGCGCCGTTTTGTCCGGTCTTTGGAGCCTGCGGCGGGTGCCAGCTGCAGCACCTCGCGTACGAGGCGCAGCTGCGCTGGAAGCACGACGTCGTTCGCAACGCGCTGCAACGCATCGGGGGCTTAACCGAGCTGGACCTGCGCGAAACGATCGGCATGAGCGAACCGCGCGCTTACCGCAACAAGATGGCGCTCGTCGCCGATCGGCGCGCGCAGCCGCCGCAACTCGGCTTTTACCGGCAGCGCTCCCATGAAG
>JBAPZS010000043.1:0-20639 GCA_049285355.1 Candidatus Cybelea sp.
CTCCATGACAATCGATCGATAACTCAGGTTCGAATCGTGGAGCCTTGTTCCTTTCCACAAAAACGCAAGGGTGAGTGACCAGACATGACTGCGAGATCAATCGTGTTGACACCGGCAGGCGCGACAAACGCGCGCTTTGCAGACTTACCAGACATTCTAACACCGCGCGATCTGATCGCGTTCTTGCCGATCGGACGCAATGCCGTTTACGACGCACTCAAAAGACAAAGCATCAAGAATGTGCGGGTCGGCCAAAAGCTGCTCATCACCAAGGCGGCGCTGCGAGAGTTTTTCGGCGGCAGCGTCGAATAGCCTCGCTGCCGGGACCCAAGAGGCATCCATGGCAAAGCCAAAACGACTTGGGAACAAGAAATATATGATTGTCTATGACGTGCCCCCGCGCAATGGCAAGGCGCGTCAACAAAAACGTGAGATCCTCAGCGGCGTGACCAAGATAGAAGCCGAGGCGGCTCTCGCAAAGCGCGTTGAGCGCGCAAAGATCCACGGGTTCGCCGATGATTCGGGGATGACCATGTCCGAACTCTTCGATAAGTTCGTTGCCGTGAAGAAGAAGCGGCTTGAAGCGACATCAATCGATCGATACGAAAGCCTGATTTCCACGTATCTACGCCCGGAGCTGGGCGCGATCCGAGTGGCATCGCTGCGAAAGGCGAATCTGCTCGAGGCGTACGAGAAATGGCAGGCGCATGCGCGGCGCCCCAGCGGCCGCACGATCCACCACGCACACGATCTCCTGCGGGCGACCCTCAACTGGGCAGTGAGCGTCGATTACGCCGAAACCAACGTCGCTCGTAAGGTTACCGCAGAGGATCTGCCCAAGGCCCTCAAACCCGAGAACGTGGTCCTCAACGAGACCGAACTGCGCACATTGCTGGCCGAAGCCCAACGGCCATCGCGGCGCGCACTCAAGCGGGGCACGTTATCGTCGCAGCCGTGGTTCTATCCGGCCATCGCCTTCGCGGCGTATACCGGAACTCGGCGCGGCGAAGTGCTGGCGGTCAAATGGTCCGACCTCGAGCTCGACGCGGGTACGGTAACGATTCGAGAATCGCTGAGCGAACCACGCTCCGGTCTTGCGTTCAAACGCCCAAAGAACGGAAGGGTGCGGACCATTACGATCGGTACGGAGCTGGCAGCAATCCTCCAGACCCACAAAGCAAAGCAGGCGGAGGAGCAGTTACTCCTCGGTGAGGCGTACGCCAAAGGCGATCTGGTCTTTGCGCGGCCTGACGGCGCGCCAGTTACGCCGTGGAACTTCGGGGCGGCCTTCAAAGACCTGGTCGAACGCGCCGGCGTCACGCCAATCACGCTGCATGACCTCCGTGATACGCATGCATCGCTGTTGGCAAAGGCCGGCGTGCCGATCGAAGTGATCAGCAACCGCCTGGGTCACAGCTGCATCAGTATCACGGTCGATCGATACCTCACCGTCTATCAGGAGCGAGACGCCGCGGCGGCGGCTGCCTTCGAGCGACTCGTGGCCTAGTTATCTCGTGGCCTAGTTATAATGAAAGCCGATGTGACAAAAATGTGACAAATCGGGTTTTCCACACCCGGTGTTGCGTCGGAAACCCTTGCAAAATAAGTATTTTTGAATTAGCCCCAGCGGGATTCGAACCCGCGTTACCGCCGTGAGAGGGCGGCATCCTAGGCCACTAGATGATGGGGCCGCGAAACTCCCGGGGATGGACTCGAACCACCGACATGCAGATTCAGAGTCTGCCGTTCTTCCAGCTGAACTACCCGGGACCGGTAGCGCCGGTCTATACTACACGGCCGGACCGGATTCTTGCAACCGCCGCAGTTTGGCATTTCGGCCGCCGTAGGTAGGCGTTTGGCTGTGCCAGTTTGGGCAGAGCATCCGAAGGTTCTCGAGCCGGTTGTCATGCGGTATACCGTTTATGTGGTCCAGGTGCATGCTGAGCGGCCGCCCTTGCCAGTCCTTTAGGCCGCACGAGCAGCAGTTGCTCCCTAGTAAACCGGCTCTTACGAGCCTCGCCTTAACGTGCTTGCGGTTCCTCTTTGGGCTTGAGAGTAACTCGGTGATCGACATACCAAATTGCCGCGGGCGGATCTCGCCTCGCCGCACGGCGTTCGTCCACGACGCGGCGCAAAAGTTAAACCGCTTCCGACACTGCCGATAGCTGTGGTCCTGATCGTAGTACTCTTGAATTTGGGCCCAGTCAAACTTCCTTCGGCGATCTGGGTACAGTGATGGCGCCACCTGCAACTTACGGCGTTGTATTGCCTTGATCCAAGCCGTGTGAGTAAAGCCAAAGCGGCGCGAGCACTCGACAAAGCCGTGTCCCTGCTCGTGATGCGCCTGCACCGCCTCCCAGTCGTGAAGAATCCGTGGCATGCATCAATCCTACCGGTCCAAGATGCCAACCGGGTGGCATTAAAGGAGTGTTTCCTGCAAGTACGGGCTTAGCGGAAGCAGAACGTAAGCAATCGTGCAAGCGATCGTGCTGGTCGGCGGCGAGGGCACTCGCTTACGCCCGCTCACCTACGGGACCCCAAAACCGATGGTTCCGATCATGAACGTGCCGTTTTTGGCACGGACGATGGAGCGGCTCTACGCGGCCGAGATTCGCGACGTGATCTTTGCGGCCGGTTATATGCCGCAAGCGATCGTGGATTACTTCGGCGATGGTTCGGGCCTCGGGATGAAGGTGACCTACGCGATCGAGGAGACGCCGCTCGGTACGGCCGGCGCGCTTAAGAACGTCGAGCGATATATCACCGGTCCGTTCTTCGTGCTTAACGGCGACATTTTTACCAGCCTCGATCTCAACGCGATGCGCGAGTACCATCAGCGCAAAGGCGGGGTTGGAGCGCTGCATCTGATTCGCGTCGAGGATCCCTCGGCATTCGGCTGCGTCGTCCACGATGCGAGTGGCCGAATCACCGCGTTCGTCGAGAAGCCGCCGCAGGGCCACGCGCCGACCGACGAAATCAACGCCGGAACCTATCTGCTCGAACGCGAGGTGCTTGCGTTGATTCCCGGTGGCCGCAACGTCTCGATCGAGCGCGAGACCTTCCCCGAAATAATCGCGGCCGGCAAAACACTCTACGCGTACACGACCGACGACTATTGGATCGACGTCGGCCGGCCCGAACAGTATCTTGCGGCGCATCGCGACGTTTTGAGCGGCGCGATGCCGTTGGTTGTCGAGCCCGGCATCAGCGGCGATGGGAGACAACCACTGCTGGGACATCCCGGCCTCGTTCCGCCGGTTCACGCGGACGCCGACGTAGTCGTCGATCCCGGCGCTACGATCGGACCGAACGTCGTCCTTGGGAAGGGCTGCAGCATTGGCGTCGATGCCGTCGTTCGTGAGTCGGTTCTATGGGATGGCGTAAGCGTGGGCTCCGGCGCCATAATAGAGGAAGCGATACTCGCGAGCCGCGTCACCGTCGGGGCGAAAGCGCGGATCGGGCGAGGGAGCGTTATCGGTCACGACGTCGCGATCGAACCGGGCGCAATCATCGAACCGGGCGCGCGGGTCGGCTCGCCACCGTAGCCGCTCGGGGCAAGCGACTGAGCGGTCTTTCGGTTTACTACGCATCCGTCAAAGGGTAAATAAGGGTTTCACTTGTTCGAGGAGACGCGCGCATACATGCTTCCGCCCCAAGCCCTATTTTTGGGCTCGTATCCGCCGCGCGAGTGCGGAATCGCGACCTTTACAAAGGATATGGTCGACGCCTACGACCGGGCCTTCGGTTTTTCGAGCCCGGTAATCGCCATTGACGAGCCGGGCGCGGAGCTGCGTCGCTACTCCCCCGAGGTGATCACGCGGATCCGCGAACAGAGTCGCGAGAGCTACGCGTCGGCGGCGGAGTTAGCCAACGTCTATCCGGTCGACCTCGTCAATATTCAGCACGAGTATGGACTCTTCGGCGGAGAACGCGGCGACTGGCTCGTCGAGTTCATGCGCGCCTCAGACAAGCCGGTCGTTCTGACGATGCACACCGTGCTGCCCGAGCCCGACGAGCCATACCTTCGCATTACGCGCGCGCTCTGCAAGCACTCCTCGAAGGTCGTCGCGCTCTCGGAGACCGGGCGGGCGCTCTTGGAGCAGGTTTACGGCATCGATCCCGAGCTGCTCCAGGTGATTCATCACGGCGTGCCCGACGTGCCGTTCCAAGATACGGCCTCGGCCAAGGCAACGTTCGGCATCGGGCAACGCACCGTCATCTCGACCTTCGGTTTAATCAGTCGCGGGAAAGGTCTGGAGTATGCGGTCGGCGCGATGCGCGACGTCGTCAAGCGCCATCCCGAAGCACTCTACCTCATTCTTGGTGAAACGCATCCGGTCGTGCGAAGGCAGGAGGGCGAATCGTACCGCGAATCGTTGATTGCGATGGTGCGCGAGTACGGCCTGCACTATAACGTGCAGCTCATCGATAAGTATTTGGACTTCGATGAAGTCGTTAGTTACCTCGCCGCTACCGACATCTATCTAACGCCGTATCTCAATCCCGCGCAGGTCGTCAGCGGCACGCTCGCATATGCCGTAGGTAGCGGCAAGGCGATCGTTTCCACCCCCTACCTCTACGCGCAGGAGCTTCTGGCGCACAACAGAGGCTTTCTCTGCGAGTTTCGCGATGCGGCCTCGATTGCGAGCAGGCTGAACATGCTGCTCGACGATCCCGCGTTGCGGCGCGCCACCGAACGGCGCGCGTACCGCTTTGGCCGGCAGATGACGTGGCCGCACGTCGCCTCACAGTACGGTCAACTCTTCAGCGACCTCTGCCCGCGCGGACCACTGGAGCTCGTAAGCTCTGCCTAAGACGCGGGCCGGGCGCCCGCTGCCGCCGCTGGAGTATTTGGCATTGCTCTCGGATGACGTCGGCGTCATTCAGCATGCGCTCAGGTCGGTCCCCAATCGAAAGACCGGATACTGCACCGACGACGCGTCGCGCGCGTTCATCGTCGCACTCGAGTATCTCCCCTTCAATCCGAACGATCGCCTGAGTCAACGGCTGGCATCGAACTACCTCGCCTTTCTGCAGCACGCGCAGATGGATGACGGCCGCTTTCACAACTTCATGGATTACGATCGCCGCTGGAGCGATGAAGTCGGCACGCCCGATAGCTGTGGCCGCGCGGTCTGGGCGCTGGGCTTCGGCCTCGCAAACGCGCCGGCCGATCCCTGGCGCGCCGCCTGCGCCTCGTTGCTCGACCGCGCGTTGCCGACACTCGGATTGCTGCAGTTCGCACGGTCGCGCGCCTATGCGGCGATCGGTTTGGCGCATGCCTTTGCCGCCACCAACGATGCGGCGTATGGTGATGCCTTACGCGCGCTGGCCGGCGAGCTGGTCGAGGCCTACGAATCGGTCGCGTCCGCGGAGTGGCCGTGGTTCGAGAACGCGATGTTTTACGATAACGCGCGTCTGCCCGAAGCGATGATTCGCGCGGCGGGCGCCCTGGCGGAGCCGCGTTTTCGAGAGGTCGGCCTGACGACACTGGCCTTTTACGAGCGGGTGACGATCGAGGACGGCATCCACGTTCCCATCGGAAACGACGGCTGGTACCATCGCGGCGGAAAGCGGGCCCGGTACGCGCAGCAGCCGCTCGAGGCTTGCGCGATGGTTGACGCCGAACTCGCGGGCTTCGACCTCACCGGCGATGCGCGTCACTACGCCAACGCGGAGCTTGCAATGGAGTGGTACTACGGCAAGAACTCGCGTGGTATCGAGATGGTGCAGGGCGGCGGCTGTTACGACGGCTTGGAGGAAGATGCCGTCAACGAAAATATGGGTGCCGAATCGACGCTTGCATTCCTTTCGGCGGCGGCCGCGCTGGCTGCCCGGCGCGCTCGCATCCTTCGCGCAATACGCTAATTCTGCTGCAAACGTAGCAGCGCCGTAGACAAGGCGTCAACGTGCCTTGTGGCGAACGGCTACTAATGCTCCTCGAAACGGAAATTCTCAACGACGTGCAATCTGCCGCCGTTCGGCAGACCGATGGCCCGGTTTTGATCTTCGCCGGGGCCGGCAGCGGAAAAACGCGCGTTTTGACGCATCGCATTGCCTACCTGCTTAAAGAGCTGCGCGTCGCTCCCGACCGTATTTTGGCGGTAACCTTTACGAACAAGGCGGCCGGCGAGATGAAATCGCGGCTGCAAAACATGGTCGGTGCGCCCGCGCGTGACATTTGGGTCGGGACGTTTCACGCGATGTGCGTGCGCATCTTACGCCGCGACGGCTCTCGCATCGGAGTTGCGCCGACGTTTGCGGTCATCGACGACAGCGATCAGCGCCAGCTTATTCGCGAGATTCTCGACGACCTCGATTACGACGAACGGCAGCTCGCGGCGGGAGCGTGTTTGGCCGAGATCGACAAGGCGAAGAATGCGCTGGTTTGGCCCGAGGAGTACGCGCAGATGCAGACCTCCTTCGTGGGCGAGCGTATTGCGAACGTTTACGCCGAATATCAGCGCCGGTTGAACGAGTCGAACTCGCTGGATTTCGACGATCTGATCGTGCGCACGATCGACCTCCTCGAACGCGACAAGGCCGTTCGCGAGAAGTATCAGCGGAAGTTCGAGTACGTCCTGGTGGACGAGTATCAGGACGTCAACGCGGCTCAGTACCGTTTGGTCGCACTCTTGGCCGCGCACAGCGGCAACATCACCGTCGTCGGCGACGACGATCAGTCCATCTACTCGTGGCGCGGCAGCGACTATCGAATGATCCTGCGGTTTGAAGAGGATTTTCCGGGCGCCAAGGTCTTCACGCTTGAGGAGAACTATCGCAGCTCGGCACGCATTCTCGAGGCTGCCAATGCGCTGGTTGCCAACAACAAGTCGCGGGCCGCGAAGAAGCTGTTTACGGCGCGCGCGCAAGGCGAGCCAATCACGGTCTATCCGGCGGTCACCGAGCGCGACGAAGCGCGCTTCGTCGTCGAAAAAGTCAAGAATCTCGTACGCGAAGGAGCGGCCTATCGCGACTTCGTGGTGCTCTATCGAACCAACGCGCAGTCGCGCGTCTTCGAAGAGGCCCTGCTCGCCGAGGGAATCCCTTACCGGGTCGTCGGCGGCGTTGGGTTCTACGCGCGTACCGAGATCAAGGACGTCATCGCGTATCTGCGTTACATCATGAACTCTGCGGACGCACTGGCGTTCAAGCGAATCGTTAACGTACCACGCCGGGGCATCGGGCAGCAGACGCTCTCAGCGCTCGTGCAGGCGGCCAACGCCTCGCGTATGTCGGTGGGCGAGGCGATCTTCAGCGGAGATCTGCTGCGGAGCGCGGTTCCTAAGAAGCTCAAGGAGTTGGAACGTTTTGCCGAGCTTATCGGTGATTTGCGCAGGCGCTCCCAGGGTATGGGCGTGGCGGATCTGCTCGTCGCGGTCATGGAGGATTCGGGATACGTACGCGAGCTGCAGAGCGAGGACACTCACGACGCGCGCGCCCGCTTAGAGAACCTTCAGGAACTGGTCGGCGTTGCGCGTGAGTACGAGGCGAGCGACGAGGATCCCTCACTCGTCGGCTTCCTTGCGAACATCGCGCTCGTCAGCGACCTGGATTCGCTCGAAGAGGACGCGTCATACGTTACGCTGATGACGCTTCACAGCGCCAAGGGTTTGGAGTTCTCCAGCGTCTTTCTGACGGGGTTGGAGGAGGGCGTCTTCCCGCATACGCGCGCACTCACGGAGGCCGCGGAGCTCGAAGAGGAGCGGCGGCTTGCCTACGTTGGCATCACCCGCGCCATAGATCGTCTCTTCCTAACCTACGCCTCGCGGCGCGCGCTCTTCGGCAACACCTACGCCTATCCGAAATCCCGCTTTATCGAGGAGCTGCCGGCGCTCGAGTTGCTCGAGAGCGACAGCGTACCGCTCGCGCGACCCGCAGGCGGGCGCTGGCGCGAAGTGGCGATTCACGAATCGGCCGGAGCCGGCGTGCATCTCGGGCTCGAGGCGGGCGATCGCGTCCGTCATCCGAAGTGGGGCGAGGGCCGTATCGAAAACATCGTTGGAGCCGGCGGCGACGGTCTCGTTACGATTGACTTCCCCAACGTCGGTCAAAAGATGTTGATGCTCAAGTACGCGCCGCTCGAGAAGATCTAATTCCTTGCCGTCGCAGGCGGTTCGGGTTGCGGTGGCGGGCACGATGGGACGGATGGGTACGATCGCGCGCGAGGCGCTGGAACGCAGCGGCGAGTATTGCTGCGGACTGGCGCGTCGCGCCGATCCGCAGCATGCAATCTTCGACTCCATGGATCGGGTCATCGCGCAAAAACCCAACGTGCTGCTGGATCTCACGACGCAACCGGCTAGTTACGAGATTGCCTGTGCGGCCGTGTCGCACGGGCTGCACACGGTCGTTGGAGCGAGCGGATGGGACGAGGAGCAGCGCACGGTGCTCGGAGCGCTAGCGGAAGAGCACGGCGTGGGCGCGCTCGTCGTTCCAAACTTTTCGCTGGGCGCGGCGCTTATGATGCGCTTTGCGCAGGAGGCGGCGCACTACTTTCCCGATGCCGAGATCGTCGAGCTGCACCACGCCGGAAAGAAGGACAAGCCCTCGGGGACGGCGCGCGAGACGGCGGCGAGGATGGAGCGCGGCGGCGGGCGAGCACCGGTCATTCACAGCATCCGTTTGAACGGATTGCTCGCGCATCAAGAGGTGCTCTTCGGCGGAACCGGCGAGTTGCTGACCATCCGGCACGATTCGCTTAGCCGCGAGTCGTTCGTAGCGGGAATGCTGGCATCGGTCCGCGCGGTAGCGCATCGTCGCGGGCTTTCGGTCGGACTCGACTCGATTCTCGACGATTCCGCGGCTTCTGGAGGAGGCGCGTGAACGTCGCGGTCGTCGGCGCGACCGGTGCCGTCGGCGAGACGATCGTGCAAGTCCTCGAAGAGCGTAACGTTCCCATCGGCCGGTTGCGACCGTTTGCCTCGCGCGACCGCAGCGAGACGATTCCCTTTCGGGGCGATCGCCTCGCGGTGCGTGCCGCCTCGCACGACGCGCTGCGCGGCTTCGACGTCGTATTCTTTGCCGGCGGCGAAGATGCAAGCGAAGAGTATGCGCCGTCACTGCTCGAGCGCGGCGTCGTCGTCATCGACAACAGCCCGACGTTTCGCATGAAAAGCGGCGTTCCGCTCATCATTCCGGAGGTAAACGCCGACGCGCTTCGCCCCGACCATCGCCTCTTTCCCGTTGCGAACTGTACGGCGATCCTGCTCTGCATCGCATTGCGGCCGATTCGCGATGTCGCCGGCCTGCGCAGCGTACGCGCGGCGACCTATCAGGCGGCGGGCGGCGCCGGGCGCGCGGGGCTGGACGAGCTGGCTGCCGGCGAACGAGCCATCGTTTCGGGCGAGTCCGAACCGCCGGCCGCGGTCTTCGGCCGGTCACTGGCGCGCAACGTCATTCCGCAAGTCGGCGCGTTCGATGCCGAGGGCTGGACTGGTGAAGAGCGCAAAGTGCGCGACGAAAGTCGAAAGATGCTGGAGCTGCCGCGGCTTTCGGTAAGCGTCACCGCCGTGCGCGTGCCCGTGCGCGCCGCGCACAGCGAGGCGATCTTCTTTGAGACCGAGCGCGCGACGAACCGCAGCGAGCTTGCGACGGCCCTTGAAAGTGCCTCGGGCATCGTCTTTCATCGCGAGGGCATCGTCACGCCGCGCGACGTCGAGGGGACCGACAATGTCCACGTCGCTCGCCTACGAGCGCTCGATGACAATCGCGAGCGAGAGTTCGCAATGTGGTGCGTCGGCGATCAGCTGCGAAAAGGCGCGGCAACCAATGCCGTGCAGATCCTCGAACTGCTGCTCGAGCGAGGGTACGTCGCCGCGTGAGGGCGGTTTTGAAGTTCGGCGGCACCTCGGTCGCCTCGCGCGAGCAGCGGCAGGTTGCCTTCGCGCGGGTGCGCGATGCGCTCGAGAACGGGTATGCGACCGTCGCGGTCGTCTCCGCGATGGGGCGCGCTCCCGAGCCGTATGCCACCGATACCCTGCTCTCACTTATCGAGGGGCGCGGCGGCAGCGCGAACGCCGACCTGCTGCTCTCCGCCGGCGAACTGATCGCAGCCGCGATTTTCGCCGACGAGCTTACCTCCGAGGGCGTGCCGGCGCTCGCGCTTTCGGGGGCCCAGGCGGGCATCGTCACCGACGGGCGACACGGCGACGCAACGATTCTGCGGGTGGACGTTCGCACGATCGACGAGCTGCTCGAAGGCGGGATCGTCCCGGTAATCGCCGGTTTTCAGGGCGTTAGCGAGGATGGTGCGGTCACCACGCTGGGTCGTGGCGGAACCGATCTCTCGGCAATTGCGATTGGACATGCGCTCGAAGCTGCGCGCGTGGACATCTACACGGACGTGAGTGGCGCGATGACTGCCGATCCGCGTCGCACGCCGACGGCCCGCACGATCGAGCGTGCATCGCTCGCCGAGATGACCGAGCTTGCGAATCACGGTGCCAAGGTGATGCACTCAAAAGCGGCGCAGTACGCGAACCGTACCGGGACGCGCTATATGGTTAAGGGCCTGCATACCGATCGCGGGACGCTCGTCGATGAGAGCGTCGACCATCACCGGCCCGTGACCGGCGTCACGTCCTCGGGCCGCGTGACCTGGGTTCGCATCATTCGCGGCGACATCGAGTCGCCGCAACGCCGGATGGAGACCGAACTCGAGATGTTTCGACGTGTCGCCGAGGCCGAAGTCTCGATCGATCAAGTTACGATCAATCAGGCCGGTGTGGCGTTCGTTGTCGAAGGCGATCGCGCCACCGAGCTTCGCCGCCTGCTCGGTGACTTGAATCTTGCCGTGCGCGTGCGTGAAGGTTGCTCGAAACTCTCGGTCGTCGGCACCGGCATGCGGTACGCGCCGGGCGTCGTGCACAAGGTCGTGGACGCGCTCTCTCGCGCTAACGTGGAGATCATCCACTGCACCGACAGCTACGTGACGATTTCGATTCTCGTGCCGGTAGAAGAGGCCCAGCGCGCCGAAAACGCCGTTCACGATCAGTTTTGTCTCGAACGAGGAGATCCGGTCGCATGAACGCACGGCTTGGAACGATTCTCACCGCGATGGTGACGCCGTTTGACGAACGCGGCGAGCTGGATACCGGCGAGGCGCGCAGGTTGGCGCGCTGGCTGGTCGATCGCGGCAACGACGGTTTGATCGTCGCCGGATCGACCGGCGAAGGCCAGACGCTCGATGCCGGCGAGCGCGTGGCCCTCTTCAGGGCGGTAAAAGAGGCAGCCGGTGACGATTCTGTCGTTATTGCCAACGCAGGAACGAATGCGACGCGTGAATCGGTCGCCGCCGTCGAAGAGGCGACCGCGGCGGGCGCCGACGCGATACTCGCGGTCGTGCCCTACTACAATAAACCGACGCAGAGCGGAATGATCGCGCATTTCGGGGCGATCGCGCAGGCAACGCACCTCTCGATCGTCATCTACAATATCCCCGGGCGCACGGCGGTCAACATGCTGCCGGAGACGCTGCTCGAACTTGCGCGTCGCCACCCCAACATCGCCGGCGTCAAGGAGTCGAGCGGCGATCTCAAACAGATTGGGATGGTTCTGCGCGACCGCGCGAGCGGCTTTATCGTCTGGGCCGGCGACGACCATCTTTTCTTTCCGTGCCTGGCCATGGGCGCCGACGGCGTGGTCGGTGTAGCATCGCATCTTTGCTCGCGGGAGTACCGCGCGATGGTCGACGCCTACCGGAACGGACGCGCGGACGAGGCCGCGCAAATTCACCTGTCGCTCCTGCCGTTGATCGATGCGCTCTTCGCAACGACGAGCCCGATCCCGGTGAAATGGGCGATGCGCCAACTCGGTTTCCGCGTCGGAGCGTGCCGTCTGCCGCTCGATGAGATTCCCGCGAGCGTCGCCGAGCGTCTGCGGCCCCTGCTGGCCGCATACGCCTCACCGGCCGTCGAGTCACGGTGACGTCGCTTCAGATTCTTGGCTGCCGCCTCGATACGTTGGATGCCGGCGAAGCAACGGGTCGCATTCTCACTCTTGCACGCGACGGAAGCGGTGCGCAGATCGTCACGCTCGGCACCGAGATGGTGGTTTTCGCGCAGAAAGATTCGCGCTTTCGCTCTATCGTGAACGCCTCTGCGCTCTCACTCTGCGATACCGTAGGTTTGCTGGCGGTGGCACGTCGCCGCGGAGCGCCGCTGCGCGAACGCGTGACCGGTGTCGAGCTGCTGGAGCGACTCGCCGCCGGCGCGGCCGCGACCCGCGTTCCGGTCTATTTTTTTGGCGGCGCGGAAGGCGTCGCCGCCGATGCGGCGGCGATTTTGGAGGTACGCTTCCCGGGATTGCAGATCGCAGGCGCACGCAGCGGCTATTTCACCGACGACGAGACTCCGGAGATCGTGCGCGAAATCGCGGCAAGCGGCGCGCGGCTGCTCTTTGTCGGCTTGGGCTCACCGCGTCAGGAGTTCTGGCTCGCCGAAAATCTCGCGCAGACCGGTTGCGGCGCGGGCATCGGTGTGGGCGGGTCCTTCGACGTGATCTCGGGCCGGGTCGCGCGCGCCCCCGCATTCTTCCGAAGATTTGGTCTCGAGTGGTTTTATCGGCTTATCAAGGAGCCAAGACGCTGGCGACGCCAGCTCGCGCTACCGCAGTTTGCGTGGCTTATCGTGCTGGACGAACTCGGCGTTCACCCGCCGCGCAAGAACGCGGTCGGCTCGTGAAGGCGATGATTCTCGCGGGCGGCCTCTCGACGAGACTCTACCCGCTCACCAAGTCGGTTCCCAAACCGCTCGTGCCGGTCGCCGGAGTTCCCAACGCCGCACTTCTTATGCGCTACCTGAAGGCCTACGGCTTCGACGAGATCGCGATCAACCTGCACTATCTCGCCGAAGCGATCGTCGAGGCACTCGGCGACGGCTCGCAATACGGCGTGAAGCTGCACTACTCATACGAGCCCGAACTGCTCGGCAGTGCGGGCGGTCTGAAAAACATCGAAGCGTTCTTCGATGACGAGCCATTTGTCGTGATCGGCTGCGATGAAGTGACCGACATACGGCTAGACGAGCTGCTCGCGTTTCACCGCGAGCGCGAGGCGATCGCGACGATCGGCCTGGTCGAGCGCGATGACGTCGATCAATACGGCGTCGTCGTGCTTGACGACCGCGCCAAGATCGTCGGGTTCCAAGAGAAGCCCGCAAAAGGAACGGAGCTCAGCAAGCTGGCGAACACCGGCGTCTACCTTTTCTCGCCCGAGATCTTCAACCGTATTCCCGCGGGCGAGTTCTACGATTTCGGGAAGCAGGTCTTCCCGTCGCTGCAGAGCGCGGGCGAGGAATTCTACGGCTTTCACGCGCCCGGCGCGTATTGGGCCGACATCGGGACGCCGGGCGAATACCGGCGCGCGAGTTACGACGTCGTTCGCGGAGTCGTGCGCATCCCGAAGACCGAGCCGAACGGCATTGATGCATCGGCGCGGTTTGGGAACGACGTGCACATCGAGGGTCCGGTGCGGATCGGCGCGGAGGCGTCGATCGGCGATGGAGTCTCGATCGTCGGGCCGAGCGTCATCGGCGACCGCGTGCGTATCGAGCCCGCTGCCATCCTCGAGCGCAGCATTCTCTGGGATGGCGCCGAGATCGGTGCGCGCGCAACGCTGCACGATACGATCGTAGGGACGCGCTACGTCGTGCAGCCGGAGCGCGTTCTCGTCGGCGCCCTGGTCGCGTTGGGGGGTACGACCGTCTAATAATTGTTGACAGTAGTCATCGAAAGCGCCAAAATAGTCCCACGACGTAAGTCGAGGGAGGCTCACATGGTGACGTCAGCCTGGGTCCGTAGGGTTTTCGCCCTGAGCGCGGCGGCGATGCTTGCAAGTTGCGGTCAGAACGCGTCCTTCAGTCCGCCAGCCGTCCGCACCGCAGCCGGCGCCGCCCCGAGTGGAGCCGCATCCGACGATTCTCGAGGCTGCCCGAGCGCACACTGCATCATCGTGGGGAATGGGCCTCGCTATTCGGGACAGACGGGTGACCTGCTGTTCTTCTCACGGCGCGCTCGTAAGGATGCGCCGCCCGAGCGCGAGATCGCGGGCTCCAAAACGGAACTCGGATACATAAACGGCATCGCTATGGATTCCCACGGTAACGTCTACGCCGCAAACGCTTATGGCGGCACGATCGATGTCTTTGCCGCGGGCGCGCAAGGCAACGTTGCCCCGACCCGAACGATCGTCGTCTCGAAGAGGAAGCAGATCCGCCTCTATGGCGCTGCCGTCGACGGGAGCGACTACCTTTACGTTGCCAGCCAGTACCCCGATCGCATCACGGTCTACGCACCGAATGCAAACGGCGACGGCCCGCCGGTGCGCGTCATCCGCGGAAAGCGGACGGGGCTGTCCTACCCCTGGGGCGTCGCATTCGATTCGAGTGGGAACCTCTACGTATCGAACTCGAGCAGCATAACCGTCTACGCCCCGACGGCGGATGGCGACGTCAAACCGATTCGAGAGATCTCGGGCAGCGACACGCAGCTCTCCGCCTCCGAAGGCATCGCTCTTGATGACTCCGGCTACACCTACGTCGTCAGCGACTACTGCTGGTGCATTACCGTTTACGCGCCCGGAGCAAACGGCGATGCCCGGCCGGCTCGCGTCCTCGACGACGGACTCTACGGTCCGGTCGGTATCGCCGTAGATGCGCGCAAAAAAATCTACGTTACCAACGTCGGCTATGACGATCCGCCGTTCCTTACCGTACTTGCGACCGTCACGAATCAGCACTATAAAGCTCGCACGATTGACGGCAAGAAGACGCGGCTGCAATGGCCGGTCGGCATTTTCGTGCGATAGTCCTAGGCGCTTCGGTCGGCTCGCGTGATCGAGCGGTATGGACTTTCGGCCGCTGCTCGACTTCATCTTCCCGCCGCAATGCGCAAGCTGCAACGTCCTCGGTTCGGGATTGTGTTCGGCGTGCCGGCCACGCGAGCAAAGCATCGCGGTGCGCTTTCCCTCGTTGCGGGTAACCGCCGTTGCAGCGTACGAGGGCAGCCTGCGCGCCGCAGTGCTCGCGCTCAAAGATGGCCGGCGCGACGTTGCGGAGGCGCTCGGGAATCTCGCCGCACCGCTGGTCCCGTACGGCTCGGTGCTCGTACCGATTCCGACGACGGCGAAGCGGCGGCGCATCCGCGGACTCGACGGAGTCGCGCTGACGGCGCGCTGCGCGGCGGAACTCGCGGGCGCCCGGGTCGTGCTCGCACTCGATCAACGTTCGGGCGACGCGCAACGCGGACGTTCGCGCGCGGCGCGCCTTGCCGCCCGCGGGCGCTTTGCCTGCGACGAGGCGAGGGTTGCGGGACGGCGCGTAACGCTCTTCGACGACGTCTGCACGACGGGCTCGACGCTGCGAGACTGCGCCGACGCGGTTCGCGAGGCGGGCGGAGTGGTTGACGATGCGATAGTGATTGCGGTGGCGAACAGCCACCACCCGTGGAGCAGACCAATCGCCGGCTGACGGCGCTCGACGAGCTCTTTCTAGAACGCACCGTCGAACTGGCGGCGCGTGGAATCGGCGATACCTCACCGAATCCCCCAGTCGGTGCGGTCGTCGTCCGCGATAATCAGATCGTCGGCGAGGGCTACCATCATCGGGCCGGTGAGGCGCACGCCGAGACGATTGCGCTTAGACAAGCTGCCGACCGCGCGCGCGGCGCGACGCTGTACGTGTCGCTCGAGCCCTGCGGGCACGTCGGCCGCACTCCACCCTGCGCGCGCGAGGTCATCAACGCCGGCGTCGTCCGAGTCGTCGCGGGCACGCTCGATCCGACGCTACACGGCAGCGTCGCGGAGTTGCGCGAGCACGGCGTGGAAGTCGTCGTCGCCGAAGATCCGGCCGCGGGCGAACTGATCGAGGTCTTTGCACGGGCCGCGACGCTCGAGCGGCCGTACGTCGGACTGAAGATGGCGATGTCGCTCGACGGCGCGATCGCGAGCCGGCCGGGTGTTGCGGAGCGGCTTGGCTCCGAGGAGGAGCGGCGCTACGTGCGCGATCTGCGGATCGCATACGATGCAGTGATGGTCGGCGCGGGAACGGTGCGCGTCGACGATCCGCAGTTGACCGTGCGTCCACCGCATCAGCGTCAGCGCCCCTTCGTACGCGTCGTCGCCTGTGAGACCCAAGGCGTGCCGGCGCATAGCCGGGTCTTTGCCGAAGAAGCGGGATACGCAAAGAGTATCGTGCTCGTACCGGGCGCGCTGGCACCTCGCGTGGCGGATCTAAACGACGTGGCCGAGGTCATTTCGGTCGGTACCGCGCAAAGCGCGCGCCTCGATCTTTCGCAAGCGTTAAAGGCGCTACGCGCGCACGGAGTCTACAGCCTGCTGTGCGAGGGCGGTCCGACTTTGGCGGCTCGGCTCGTCGCGGAACGGCAAGTAGAACGGTTCTACTGGGCCGTTGCGCCGCTCTTTCTGCGCACCGAGAGCGCGGTGCCGGTGCTCTCAGGCCCCGGCTTGCCCGCCGCGGTCCGGCTACGATTCGATCGCGTCGAACCGGCGGGCGATGACGTCATTCTTAGCGGAACGCTTTTCGATGTTTAGCGGGATCATTCGCTATCAAGGCGCGATCGTTTCGAAGCAGGCTCGAGGCGACGGCGGCGCTCGATTGACCGTGCGCTGCGAAGGTGTTGAAGCGGAACGCCCGCAACTCGGCGATTCGATCGCCATTGATGGCGTCTGTCTGACCGCAACCGAGTGCAACGGCGATGTTGTTGCGTTCGACGTGGTTCCGGAGACCCTCCGCCGCAGCACCTTGGGCGACCGCGACCCCGGCGATACGGTAAACATCGAGTATGCGATGCGCGCCGGCGACCGGCTCGGCGGGCAGCTCGTGTACGGTCACGTGGATGGCGCCGCGCGCGTGCTCGCACGAGCGCCTGAGGGGCAAGGCGAGCGGATTCGTATCGAGACGCCGCTAACGATTGCGGCGATGATCGTTCCGAAGGGATTTATCGCAGTTGACGGCGTCAGCCTGACGGTCGCCGGAGTGGGCGACGGCTGGTTCGAGATCGCGCTGATCCCGGAGACGTTGGCGCGTACGACGCTGCAAAGGCGCTTGCCGGGCAGCCGCGTGAACCTTGAGGCCGATCCCATCGCGCGCTACGCCTCGGGAGCGTCATCCTGAGCCGCTTTCGCGATACGCTTCCGGAACGGGCGCGCACGTTTGAAGCGCGCCTGCAAGTGCAGTGGGCCGACGTAGACGTAGCGGGCATCATGTACTTCGCCGCCTATTCGCGCTTCGTCGAGTATGCGGAGATGCAGCTGTTTGCCGCGCTCGGCTTTCCGTACGAGTCGGTCTTTACCGAGTATAACTTTTGGCTTCCGCGCGTCCGAGTGGAGGCGGAGTATCACGCGCCCGCGCTGATGAGCGATTGGTTGCGCATGCGGACGCATATCGAACGTGTCGGCTCGTCAAGCGTTCGCTGGAAGACGGTGGTTTTTAACGACCGGACTGGCGAGGCGGGGGCGGTGATGACCTTGGTCGTTGCGGCAATCGACGGCACGACGAAGAAGAGCCGTCCGCTGCCGGAGCCGATTCGCGCCGCGCTGCTCGCCTGCGTCGATAGCGCGCCGTGATCGGGACCGATCGTTCGCGCGTTGCGATGCTGGTGGCACCGAAAACGATCGAGCTGCGCGAGGAGGCGGCGGCGGCCGCGCCACCGGGCGGAATCGTGGTTCGCGTGCGTGCGGCACTGACCGACGGCACCGATCTTAAGACCTACCGCCGCGGGCACCCCAAAATGCCGATGCCGACGCGATTCGGTCACGAGTTCTCCGGCGACGTCGCATCGGTCGCGCCCGGTGTCACCGCCTTTTCCGAGGGCGACTCCGTGATGTGCGTTCACACCGCACCCTGTGGCACGTGCTACTGGTGCCGCAACGCACAAGAAGAGCTCTGCGACTCGCTACTGCCGACGATGATTTTAGGTGCGTACTCCGATACGATCGCGGTTCCGCAGCGCGTCGTCGAGCGCAACTGCTTCCCGAAGCCCGCGAGTGTGAGTTACGCGGAAGCCGCCTTTCTCGAGCCGTTGTCGTGCGTAGTTCACTCTATCGGGCTGCTCGCGCCGGCTCCCGGCTCGGTCGTCGCGGTCATCGGCAACGGCGGCTTCGGCATTCTGCATGCCTTGCTGCTGCAGCGGCGTGGCATCGAGGCGCTGCTCTTCGGCCGGCGGCCGCAGCGCGTGGCGCTCGCGCGCGATCTGGGCCTGGCAAGTTTCGACACCGGCACATCACCGATCGCGACGATTGTCGGCGAACGGACCGGCGGGCGGGGCGCCGACGCCGCGATCGAATGCACCGGGACCGTCGAGATGTGGGAGCAGGCACCGTCGCTCGTAGGGCGCGGCGGCCGCGTCTCGTTCTTCGCGGGTCTCCCCGCCTCGACGCGAGTCACGTTCGATGCGGCGCGGATTCACTACGATGAAGTGCAGCTGCTGGCGCCGTTTCATTTTACACCGGCCGACGTGCGCGCCGCTTACGAGCTAATCGCGAGCGGGGCGCTGCCGTTGTCGCGGTTGATCTCGGATCGATACGCGCTCGATCGCATTGCCGACGCTTTCGAGCGGCTCGATATGGGCGACGCAATGAAGTTGTTGATCGAGCCATGACGCCGCAGACGATGCGCGCCGCGGTGCTCTACGACGTGGATGACATTCGGATCGAAGAGCGCGCGGTTCCGGAGTTGCGCGACGGCGAGGTGCTCGTGCGCACGGCGGCGAGCGGCATCTGCAGCGGCGACGTAATGGCGTGGTACATACGGCGTAAGGCTCCGCTCGTGCTCGGCCACGAACCCGCGGGCGTCGTCGCGGCAATTAGCGGGGAATCGTCCTTCACGGTGGGCGACCGCGTCTTCGTGCACCATCACGCGCCCTGTTTCGAGTGTCGCGCTTGCCGGCGCGGCGAGCACGTGCAATGCACGACCTGGCGTTCAACGAAGATCGAGCCGGGCGGCATCGCCGAGTACTTTCGCGTCTCGCGAGAGAACCAGCGCGACACGCTGCGGCTACCGGCGAGCGTGGCGTTTCGCGATGCGGCGCTGGTCGAGCCGCTGGCCTGCGTGGTGAAGTCGCTTCGGCGCAGCGGTGTGAAGAAGGGCGACCGGCTCTACGTCATCGGTCTGGGCGTCATGGGGCTGCTGCACGTCCTCGCCGGCACGGCGCTCGGCGCCGAAGTCTATGGCAGCGACTTCGTCGAGCACCGGCGCGCGCTCGCGCAGCGCAGCGGTGCAACGGCGTTTCATCCAGACCAGGCCGGGAGCGTCTTGACCGGGGGCGCGGACGTCGTTATCTGCGGCCCCGGAACGATGCCCGCGATGAAGGCCGCGCTGGATGCGGCCGCGGGCGGCGGGACGGTTGTAATGTTTACGCCCTTCCCGCCCGACGTTGCGATAACGATCGATCCCGAGCGCTTCTACTTCGGCGACCTGCGCGTCGTCGCGAGTTACTCGTGCGGACCCGAGGACACGCGCGAGTCGCTACGATTGATCGAGCGCGGTGTCGTTACCGCCGAAAAGGTCGGCGCCGATCTGATCTCGCTCGACGAGGTTCCCCGTGCCTACCGCGAGCTTGCGGAGGCCCGCATCGTCAAGCCGATCGTCTGCTTCGATTAGCGCGACTGCTCAGTAAGCCCACGCCTGATCAAGCTTCAAAGCTTTCCGCATACTGCGGCGGGACGGGTTCGACCGGGAGCGCGACGTCGTCACCTCGCGAAGTGATGCGCCATGCGATGAAGAGCGAGACGGTGTAGAGTACGGCGGCGAGCAGCCACGGTGCGCCGATGAGTCCCAGCGAACGCCATGGACCGGCGAACCGGGCGAACGTCAACGTGAAGATGGCCGGACCGATCAGCATTGAGATGCCGCGAACCGACCCGAGCGCCCCCTGCAGCTCTCCTTGCTCCGATGGGCTGACGCGCCGCGTCATCAGCGTTTGCGACGACGCCTGGTACATCGGCAACGCGATGATAACGGCGGCTACCAAAAAAACGTAACCGTTGGTCGTTCCCAGCAGCGCAAGTCCGATGACGGCGACGACGAGGCTTGCGAGGAGCGTTCGCCGTTCGCCGAGCCGCGAGACAACCGGCCCTACCATCGTCGCCTGATTGATTGCCGCCACGATGCCGACGAGCGCAAGCGTTAGGCCGATGCTGCCGGTGCTCCAGCCGAAGGCGGCGATGCAATAGAGTACCCAGATATTCGGAAACACCTCGTGCGCCGTGTACGTGATGAAATTTACCCACGTCAGTCCCCACAGCTCGTGATGCGAGCGCAATAGGCGTAGCGAGCCGATCGGGTTCGCGCGCTTCCACTCAAGTCGCGCCGTACGGCGTTCGCGCGGCAGCGACTCCGGCAGGACAAAGAGTCCGTAGAGCGTGTTGATCAGTGCAAACGCGGCCGCTGCCCAAAACGTCAGGCGCGGATTGATGGTTCCGACGGCGCCGCCGATCGCCGGTCCGAGCACGAAGCCAAGACCAAACGCGCTGCCGATCATGCCGAAGGCGGAGGCGCGCTTCTCCGGCGGCGTTACGTCGGCGATGTAGGCGCTGGCGGTCGCCATATTCGCCGTCGCAATGCCCGAGAGCACGCGTCCCGCAAAGAGCCACCAAAGATTCGGAGCGAGCGCCATGATGC
>JBAPZS010000044.1:0-8168 GCA_049285355.1 Candidatus Cybelea sp.
AGAGGGTCCCGTCGGTAAAATGATGGTCGATCTCGAGCCAATCGTCGGCGAGCTGGTCGCGCTGATTGTAGAGATACTGTTGAGTGTCGGCGCCCGGATCGGTGATCGACTGCGAGTTTAGGGTCGTCATGTGACTTACCTGAAGCATTGTTGCCGGCGCGCCGTTCGTCTGCTGGTTTCCTAGCGGCAGCTGGGCATCGACCCCATAGTTTGCTTGATGCGCGTTGAGCCACGTTCCGGCAAAACTCTGATAACCACCGGGGCTCGCATCGTCCAGCGGCGTAGCCGCATCTCCAAGATGCAGTGCATCGTCGCCGCCGCCGCTAAAACCCGGCGGCGTGTAGTTAGTTAACAGCGCCGACTCGTTTTTAGCTACCGTCTGATCGCGAAAGTTCAGTTGAATGTAGCCGTAGCCGTTATCGCCTCCGAGCTGATAGCGCAGCTTTGTTAACAGCGAGTCGCCCGCCGAATCGCTTCCCACGTTCTGTACGGTTTCATTGTCGGTCGGCGGCGAGCCGGCGTTGGGTGGTGCCAGTACGGCTTGATTCACCGATCCAGACGACGTCACCGCATGCACGGAGAGCGCGTAGCCAAAACGATCGTCGCTGCCCGTGGTCTGAAACGTCGTGCCGAAGGCTCCGTTAGTACCGCCGAAAAGACGCAACAAGGAGTGATCGCTGCTCGTGGGCTCCAGCGTAACGATATTCACGCCGCCGCCGATCGTATTTGGCCCGATCAGCGATGACGGAGAGATTCCGTAGACCAGCTGCACCTCTTGCAACGCAGCCGGGTCGAGCAGCGAGACGTCAAAGTCGCCGGTATTGCCGTTGTTCATTTGATGCCCGTCGATATCTACGACGGTCTCGGTCGGATCGGGCCCGCGTACGGCGAAGCTCACCGTGGCGTTGCTGCCACCGCCTAACGGGATTACGGGGGTCGTCGATAGCTGGCTCCACAGCATCGGCGCGACCGAGGTAACGCCCGCGCCGGCCGCCGCCTGAGCGCTCATCGAGACCGTCGGCGCCGACGACGTCGAAACCGTCTCTCCGGCAGAGGCTCGCACTTGTCCGATAACCGTTAGCGAGTTGGTCGTCGCGCCCGAGAGCACCACGGAGAGCTTCTCGTCCTCATCGCCGATCGTAATCGTGCGCTGAGAGATCGGTTGGTACCCGGGGGCGACCGCGCGCAACGTGTACGTGCCGCTCACGAAATGCTTGAACTCGACGACGCCGTGCGCGTCGCTTCGGCCGACGAGCGAATTATTCTGCGAGGAGATCGTGACCGTCGCTCCGGCAATCGGCGTTCCGTCGCCGGACGCGATCGCGATCCGAACGTGAATGTCGTGATGGTGATCGTGGTCGTGATCGTTATCGTGGTCGTCGGCGAGCGCTACCGCGAAGGCACAGACGAAGACGATCGCGAGCACACTGATAACGCGCGACGCACGCGCGCACGTGAAAAGACTTCCCATCGGGAAACTCCTGTAAAGCGAGTGGCTTGTAAGTGTGGTTAAGCCGGGAGCGTTACAGGAGGACCGCGTCGCGAGATTCGCAGCGCATCGGGCGCGCGGTCGAACGTCAAGGGAGAGCTTTCGAGCTTGTAGGCACGCCGCAAAACCGCGTCGCCGTTGCGGCGCAGGAGCGTCTCCAGGACCGTCGCGATCGCATCGCGGTACGCGACGAGCCACCGCGCAAGGGCATAGACCAGCGCGCCAACCAGGCTCGCGCAGATCGCCGTCGTCGCGATGCCCAAGAGCAGCGAACCGCCGAAGGCGGCGCTAAGGCTTTGCACCGGCGCGCCGTCGAGGCGGCCGTCAAACCATTCCATCGCGGGCACGAGAATCAAGGTCACCGCAACAGCCGCGATCAGCAGGCCAAGCACCGCTCGCGCACCCACGGGGGCCTGCGGCGCGCGTGCACGATATTTGATCGCGATCTCGCAGCAGTGCCGCAACCCGCGCGCGGCCAGAACGACCGCGATCGTGAGGGCTATGCCGCTGATGAGACCGCGCGAATCGTGCGCGAGGTTGTCGTAACTATCGTGGGCGAGCGCGTAGTCGCCCACGATGTCGATTGCCCAATGCGCGAGCGCCGCTCCGGCGGCCGCAGCGCATAAGATAAGCGAAAGAAGCGTCCTAAAGCCGACGCGCACGCTTGGGCGCTTCGACGCGCCCGCCGCTCATCCTATGGTTGTGAAGGCGCTACCCAGACCGTGCCGCCCGCATATTTGACCTCGGTCGGGACGCACATCGACGTCTGCGCGCCCGCGTAGGTCACGTCGTTGTACAGACTGAGCGTGTGCTCGATGGTCGCTCCCGGACTAAACGTGCCCACGTCGGTGACCCGGCGCAGATAGTGCGATTGCGCGTTACGGTAGCCGACCGCGAAGGTGACGCTCGAAACCGTCTTGCTGCCGAGGATAACGTAGGTTATCGCCGTGCCGCGCGGTTTGTGACTCAGCGGCGCCGGTTTGACGACGACGCAGCTCTTGACGAGAATGGGCGTGGCGGCCTGCGCCGTCCCGATCGTAGCCATCGCCGCCCCAAGGCCGACGAGCGCTGCAGCGAGTAAACGACCCGAAAGTTTCATCCTTTATCTTATCTCCACGAACAAAGTAAGCAGGGGCGCGCTCTTCCTCAGCGGACCTCTTATCCCCTCGGAGCACGGCGCTTGGCAACAGCTTCGGCAAGAAAGGCTTCGTTTTGCGCAGACTGATCGACCATATTGATTTGCGGGTGCGCGACCGGCGTGCCGCGACCGTCTTTTACGACGGACTGCTGAGCGTGCTCGGTGCGGTAAAACGCGACGGCCCGCAGTACTCGACGTGGAGCATCCCGGCGGATGACCCGAACGCCGAGCGCGTGGATAACTTCGGTATCGTTCAAGACGATCGGCTCGTAGCCGGCAGCGTTCGAATCGCGTTTCGCGCCCCTTCGCGCGACGCCGTGGATGCGGTCGCGAAGATTCTACCTTCGATCGGCGCTCGTAACGTCGAGATGGATGACGGAATCTACGGCGACGCCTTCTACGGCGTCTTCTTCGAAGATCCGGACGGGAATCGCCTCGAGGTGTGCGTCGACAATACGCCGATGGTCTAGCGCGGCATCTCTTCGTCGTCGAGCCCGAAATAGTGCCCGAGCTCGTGGATCACGGTCTCACGCACTTCGTGCACGGCTTCACTCCGCTTGCCGGTGACGCGGTTGATCGGGCCACGAAAGACCGCGATCTCATCGGGCAACAGCGGCATGTCGTGCGATCGTTCGGTCAGCGCGACTCCCCGATAGATACCGAGCAGCTCCGATGCGTCATCGTCTTCATCCTCGGTGCTCTCGAGGTCTTCGTCGGTCGGCTCCTCCTCGACCGTCACGATCACGTTTTCGATGAGCTCGGCAAATTGCTGTGGAAGTGACTCGAGCGCCTCGCTCACGACCTCTTCAAACTCGGAGCGCGTCAGATGCCCGGCAGTCATTGGGCCGGCTTTCTTCGCCGGACTTCAGCGCTCCCGGAGGCAGGCTCGCAAACGCGTTGGACGCCGCTTCACCCTAGCAGTGCGACATCCAACGCGCTGCTTGCAAGGCCCCTATTGCTGTACGCCGACGGCGACGAGGCCATAGAGCGTAGCTTTGAAGTGGCCTTTGCGGATTTTTGCGGTCGCCTTTCCGGCCGCGCCGTTGACCGTATACGACAGCTCGCGCGGCACTTCGAACGAGCAGGGCAAGGTGATGCAATACCCGCCCCCGCGTACCGTTCCGGCTATTTTGCGGTGAGCCGTTGTGATAGTGAAGGTTTCGTTGAAGTTCCAGCTCTCGAGGTCTGTGTAGCTCCAGGTGCCCGATGCGGTAAAAGTGCCCCGATAGACGCCCGAGGCATTGCCCGCAGCGCTGAAGTTGGCGCCGTCGACTACTGCGCCGCGCTGGGCGTCCTGATACTCAAGCACGCGAACCTGGTTGCCGTGCGCCGACAAGACCTCGTTAGCCGCAACGGCACGATCGAGAGCCGGCGAGCCGAGTCGCGACGGGCTGGGTGGCACGACGGGGTTGGGAAGCGAAACGTGCGGAGGAATGGCATTGAACCCGCCGCTGGTACTTCCCATGGATCCTCCGCCGCAGCCTGCGAGGAGGGTAATGGCGCCAAGCACGCCCAGCGTGCGAGCGCCGAGATCCGAGATACGCATGGTACATTTTCCTTTTTCATGAGCGACGGCCGAAGATTTGGCCGTGAACTCAGCCTACCAACGGGCGCCGATAGGCCACAGGCACACTCGCACGGCCGACTCGCACAAAATGGCGCCCGAAATGGCCCCGATCTCGCGAGGCCTCATTTGGTCCGGCCGGCCACGATTGGCGTGTCGGCCCTGCTTTCAAACGCGTAGCCGGTCATTCTGGTCGTTACGCCGGTCGAGCTCGCCGTGACTGACAGGCCTGCCCAGCCGTAGTGGGGCCGGCCGGAAACCTGAAAGACGAGCCCCAGATAGCGCACGCCGGCGTTCGTCCAGTAGCCCGGTGGATATTCCATACTGGTCGCCATAATAGACGCGCTACCGTCAAACGTTTTACTCGGGCCGATATGTGCACCGTAACTGAGTGCCGCCGCGTAGCCGCTGATTTCGCCCTCGACGATTCCGTTGCCGGGGCTTGGCGTCGCGGTAACGGCGCCCCAGAAGAAGCACCTACCGATCTGGGAGCACTCCCAAACGTACCTCGTACTGATGATAAAGCCGGTCAACGTATCGTTGGTGAGATTTACCCGCAACGAGCAGCCCTCCGCATGAAACCCTGCCGAACACGCGGCATTGCTTGCCGTGTAGATTATTCTTCCACGATCGCGCGTCGGGTCGAACTTCAAACCTTCATTGGCCACGGAAGCAATCGAAGGCATGTAGTTGAACCTGCTGTTGCTCGCCGGCGATCCGCCCCCACAACCCGCGAGGAGGACGATGACACCAAACGCGCCGATCGCGCGGGCGCCGAGATGCGAGATACGCATCGCAAACTTCCTTTCATGAGCGACGACCGTTGATTTGGCCGTGCACTCACCGTACCAGCGGCCGGGGGCGCGACACAGGCACACTCGCACGGCTGACCCGCACGAATCTGCGTTAAAACGCCGTCGCCAAGCATCTTACATCTGGCCAGCCATAATCGACTTTCCGGCAACGGTTTCATACGCGTAACCGGTCAGCGTCGCATAGCCTTCGCCCACGCTCATCCGCGCCCAACCGTAATGGGTGTGTCCACCAATCTTAAGCTCCAGGGCAAGGTACATAGCGCCGGACCGCGCGGTGCTACGGGCGCCTCCCCAATAACCGTATGTGCCCGGCCGATGGTGCGGCGGCACGCAACCGGTTGCGTAGCCGAACATCGACGATTCCTTTGGACTAAAGCTAGACTGCGAATCGATTGGACTGCCGGAAAGCAGCGCGACGGCCTCTCCATTTTGCGCACCGTTTTCGACGCCATCATGCCGGCGAGCCGTCACTGAAAGCCCGCCTATTGCTCCACATTGTCGAGGGGGACCGATCCCTTCCCCCGCACCCGAATAGAGCGGACTATAGTATTCCTCGAACGTAAAGTCAGCGACCCCATCGCTGTTAAGGTCCAGTTCGAATTTGCCGCTGCCCGTCGTCCCTTCATTAGCGGTCGTGTAGACGACCGAGTCCGGCTTGAGGGCATTGAACGGCTGAGCTACGCGTGACTGCGTCCGAACCGCGGGAGCAACCTGCGATCCCTGCTGGACCGGTCCGGCTGGCTCGAATTGCGGCTGGGCTCCGCCGCTACATGCGGCGAGTATGGTTGAAGCCGCAGCAACGCCGGCGGCGTATCGGGCGAGGTTTGAGATGGTCATTGGAGGCGCTCCTAATCGTCGTCGGGCTTCACGGAGGGCTGACGGAAGAAATAGCTCGGCGCGTACTTTACCGAGATGTGCTTAAACTTCATCGGTGGTCCATTGAAGTCGAAGCAGTCGGAGAGATCGTCGGAGCGGCCGTCGGTCGTTTGCAGTGAGGGCAAGCCAAAGATCGTCTCGGTAAACTTCAGAATGCTGCCGAACTCATGTTGCTGGTGCGAGATGTAGTGTCTCTTCGCATACGGCGATATAACGATGAGCGGAACGCGAAAGCCCAGCTCGTATTTGTTGTACTCCGGTGGTTTCACGTGATCGTACCAGCCGCCCCAATCGTCCCACGTAACGAAGATTGCGGTGTCGTTCCAGTATTGACTCTTGCCGATGGCGTTGACGATCGAAGCGACCCACGAAGGCCCCGATCCATCGGTGGTTTTCGCATGGTCCGACGCGGCGCTGGTCGGTGTGATCCAGACGACACTCGCAAGCTGATTATTGGAGATATCGGTAAGGACTTGTGACGACGGCGCGATGACGTGTGCGTCGTACTCGTTCCCCTGCGACCAGAGCGGGTAAATCGCATCGACGGCGTTCCAGACTCCGGCACCCGTTGTGGCCTGATAATAACGCCAACTAACGTTCGCCGACTCCAGTTCGGTGGGCAGGGACGTCACGGTGAAGCACGGATAGGTAGAGGCGTTTTCTTCCCCGCTTGTCACGTTTATTTCTTTGACCTTCGAACCAACGGGCGAATCGCATCCGCCGCCCGCACTGGTGCCGACGTTGTCCGCCGCGTAGAGATTCGAGCCGTCGCTTACCGCGGAAGTGCCCCGAATGAGGTACTGGTGCGCGGGGAAGCTCGGCCCTTGATTCGTCTGAAACATCTCGTCACCGAAGGCGTAGGTTTCGGCCATTTCGTAGTACGGCTGCACCTCACTCTGCGGCACGTATCCGTAGGCTACGGTGGGACAGCCGCCCGTGCATTTCTTCTCCAGGTCGAAACCGTTCATTCCACCGTTGTTGTACTCGGTCACCCAGTTGTCGTGAACGTGGCCCAAATCGTACGGTGCGGTAAGCGGTTCGGGCTTTAACGGTACGGTTTTACCGTGGGAGTCGAGCCCATATGACTGCGTATTCGCACCCGGAAGAAACTGAAAGAGGTCGTCAATGGTGCGATTCTCTTGAATGATGATGACGACGTGCGCAATCTTCGAGGCGGGCGCCGTTAGCGGTCGCGATTCCGCCGACAGCCGCGGCAACAGGCTCGGCTGGCCCGACTGGGATGCCGGCTGGCCCGACGAGGATGCCGGCCCCCCGCAGCCGGCAAGCATCGCAGCCGCCGAGCAGGCGCCTAGGGCAGACCGGGTGAGACTTGAGATCAGCTTCATGAGGGTTCTCCTTCGTAAGCACGCAACGGCACCTGCCCTTGTGGCTTATGCCATCATGACGCGTAACGACGGGCGGCGTAACGTACACCCGCACAGCTGACTAGCACACTTGGCTGAGTCTCGGGATCCCCGGCAGGCTGCTAACCGCACAGCCGCAGAACAACCTTCGCGCTACTTAGAAATCGGAGGCGGCATGCTTGCGCGGAGTTTGGCTAGGGCTGGTCGTTGTGGTTGCACTGGTTGGATGTTGGAAGACGCCTTCGGGCCCCACGCTTCCGGTGCTGGAGAGTTCGCGACACTCTTCGCTTCCCTCCGGCAAGATCACGCACGTTGTCTTCATCGTGCAGGAGAATCGCACGTTCGACAACCTCTTTGGCGGGCCAAATCCGCTTCCCGGAGCCACGACCGCCGCCTCGGGAATGGCCGGCAACAAATCGATCACGCTCAACAAAATCCGACTCGCATATTTTGTGCCCGGCGAGGATCCCGATAACTATCATCACGACTGGATGTGGGCGTGCAATCCGCCGAATACGCCGCCGCCGACGTCCCCGCCCGGAAGCGACTCTCCGTGCCGCATGAACGGCTTCATGGTCGCCGCGACGCCAAGCGCCGGCTACACGCCGCCGGCATCGACGAAGACGATCTACTCGTACGTCGACTACGATGACACCAAGCCCTATTGGCAGATCGCCAAGACTTACGCGATCGGCGACCACTTCTTCATGGGGCACAATAGTGAGTCGTATACCGCCCACCAGTATATCTTCTCCGGACAGTCCAACAACGTCGTGGATCCGCCGGACTACAATAAAGACCCTAGTTACTGCACTTATTATTACGACTACTGCGCCTTCACACCGTGGGGCTGCGATTCCCCGAACACGACGACGACCTACGTCCTCGACCCGAATACGGGAGAAGAGAGCAAAAAGCCGAC
>JBAPZS010000045.1:0-2532 GCA_049285355.1 Candidatus Cybelea sp.
GCGCGGCTCTTCAGTGGGCCGGCAATCGTCCGGGCCGTCATCGCCGCCGAGGTGCTCGGCAAGCCTCGAGGGCTAAACGACGAATACCGCTAACGCTTGACCGGACAACTGAACGGACAACGATCCATCTGAGCGGACAACGATCCGTCGATCTGCAGGAGCTCTCCGACCGTGTGCGCCTCTTTGGAGAGTACGACCGCAACCTTTCCGCGATTGAATCCTCGCTCGACGTCGCGGTGCATGCCGAAGGCGATCGCCTGCTGCTCGCGGGCGACGATGCCGCGGTCGCGCGTGCCGAAGCGGTCGTAAAGCGCATCCTAAATGCCGCGGTCGGCGGCGCGCATATAACGCCCGAGGACATCGCACTCGCGCTCTCCGATTCGAAGGCGTCGAACGAAGAGTCGGCCCTGCCGAGCACGCTGTTGCGAACGCACCGCGGCCGCGAGATTCGCCCGCGCACTCCGGGACAGCGCGCTTTCGTTCGCTCGATCGAAGGGTCGACGCTTACCTTCGGCATCGGGCCGGCCGGCACTGGAAAGACCTATCTCGCCGTCGTGATGGCGGTGCGTGCGTTGAAGCGGCGCGACGTATCGCGCGTCATCCTCTCGCGGCCGGCGGTCGAGGCCGGCGAACGCTTAGGATTTCTCCCCGGCGATTTGCGTGAAAAGTTCGACCCGTATATGCGTCCGCTCTTCGATGCCCTTGCCGAGCTGCTCGACGACACGCAAGTCGGCAAGTACATGGAACGTGGCACGCTCGAAGCCGCGCCGCTGGCCTATATGCGCGGCCGCACGCTCTCCGATGCCTTCGTGATTCTCGACGAGGCGCAGAATGCGACGGGCGACCAGCTGAAGATGTTTCTCACGCGTCTCGGAAGCGGCACGAAGATGGTGGTGACGGGCGACGTTACGCAGATCGATCTGCCGGCCGGGCAGCGCAGCGGCCTTCGGAGCGCGGCCACGCGGCTTGCCGGCATCGAGGACGTCAGCGCGGTCGAGCTCACCGAAGCCGACGTCGTTCGGCATCCGCTGGTGGCGCGAATCGTGCGCGCCTACGCCTCCGACTCCGTGTCATCCTGAGCGGAGTCGAAGGATGATTTACTATCGCAATGAGGTACGCGGCAGCGGCGTCAACGGCCGCGCGCTCGTCTCGACCGCGAAGCGGCTGCTCGGCGCGATGGGCGAATCCGCGTCGCTCTCGCTCACGCTGATCGGCGATGAGGCGATGCGCGCGCTGAACCGCGACTATCGCGGCAAGGACGCCCCGACCGACGTTTTGAGCTTTCCGCTCGACGGTACGACGCGGGCCACCAACGCCGAGCGGCTCTTGGGCGACGTGGTGATCTCTATCGACACGGCGCGACGCCAGGCGACGGCCTACGACGCGCCGCTCCAGCGCGAGCTCTACCGCTTGCTGATTCACGGTTTATTGCATCTCAAAGGCCACGACCACGCCCGCGCGGGAGAACGGCGGGTGATGGAACGCGAGGAACGGCGGCTGGCAGACGAGATCGACCTTCCCTGGCCGTACGCCGCTACGCGCTGATGCATCATCCGGTGGACGATCGCCCGAAACGCGAGCCGCACTATCTGCCGGTCGATCGCAGCCGGCTGCTGCGCTCGTTCCACCATGCGTTCGAGGGCATCATCTACGCCACGCGGACGCAGCCGAACATGCGCGTCCACTTTCTTATCGCGGCGCTGGTGCTCTTGGCGACGCTCATCCTGCGGCTCGATCGCGTCTACGTCATCGCGACCGTCGGCCTCGTGGCGCTCGTCCTCAGCATGGAGCTGATGAATACCGCGATCGAATCGATCGTGGACCTGCTTACCGTCGCGCACCATCCGCTGGCCAAGAACGCGAAGGATGCCGCCGCGGGCGCGGTGCTCATCGCTGCGGTCGGCGCAGTGCTCGCCGCGTACTTGATCTTCTATCAGGGAATCATCAGCGGCGGCACACGGGTCTTCGTGGCCGTGCAGTCAGTGCCGGCCAACACGGCGCTCATCGTGCTTGTGGTCGTCGCGATCGCGACCATCTTCGCCAAGGCCTGGGTGGGCCGAGGCTCGGCCTTGCAGGGGGGTGCCGTCTCGGGGCATGCGGCCTTGGCCTTTGCCGCCGCGACTATGCTCTCGTTCTTCTACCAGAAACCGCTCGCGGCGATCCTCGCGTACTTCGTCGCTTTCCTCGTCGCCCAGAGCCGGGTGGAGGCACAGATTCACCGCCCCTTCGAAGTCTTCTGGGGAGCCGTCGTCGGCACGCTCGTCGCCTTGGCGATCTACGTGCTGGTGCGACCCCACGTTGTGTTATAATGGCGCCGATTTGAACACGGACCCAGGTCGAAGTAGCCCGGCGGGCCTTCCGTTCCAGATTGCCGCGCTCGTCGTGCTCGTGCTCCTGGCTGCTTTCTTCTCGGCCTCGGAGTCGGCACTCGTCTCGATCTCGCGAATGCGCGCCCGCACGATCGCCGAACGCAAGGTTCGCGGCTCGCGCGATCTCGAGTACCTCGTCGAGGATAAGAGCCGCTTCCTCACC
>JBAPZS010000046.1:0-3293 GCA_049285355.1 Candidatus Cybelea sp.
GTTTCTACACCGCAGCGACCGCGTTTCGTTGCCGGCTCGATGGGACCGACCGGCATGTTAATCTCATCGTCCGATCCGGCGCTCTCGAAGATCACCTATTCACGGCTGCGCGACATCTACGCCGAACAGGCGCGTGCGCTCGTCGAAGGCGGCGCCGATCTGCTGGTGCTCGAGACGATGCAGGATCTGCTCGAGCTGAAAGCGGCCATCGCCGGAATCACGCGTGAGTTCGAAGGCGGGTTGCGCCGCGTGCCGATTCAGGCCCAGCCCACGCTGATTACGGACGGGCGTATGCTGCTGGGCACCGATATCCGCGCGATTCGCGCGACGCTCGATGCGTTGCCGATCGACGTCATCGGCCTCAACTGTTCGACCGGCCCATCGCAGATGCGCGACTCGATTCGCTACCTGTGCGAGACCTCGCGGTGTTTCGTCAGCGTGATCCCGAATGCGGGACTGCCGTTGATGGGTCCCAAGGGAGAGACGATCTATCCCGAAGGCCCGGCAGAGCTGGCCGCGGAGCTCGCCGCCTTCGTACACGATTTCGGCGTCAACGTCGTCGGTGGATGTTGCGGCACGACGCCCGCGCATATCAGCGCGCTGCGCGATGCGATCGCGTCGGTGGAACCTCGAGTGCGGCCGCAGGGTCGACGTCCGCAGGAGGTTGCATCGGCGATCACCGCGGCGTCGCTCGAGCAGCAGCCGCGGCCGCTGCTCATCGGCGAGCGCATAAACGCCCAAGGCTCGCGTAAGCTCAAGCGATTGCTCCTCGAGGAAAAGTACGACGAGATTGCGCTCGTTGCTCGCGAGCAGGTCGAGGGAGGGGCGCACGTTCTCGACGTTTGCTGTGCGCTGACCGAGCGGCCCGACGAAGACGAGCAGATGCGCCATGTCGTGCGCTGGCTCGCGCAATCGATCGAGGCGCCGATCTCGATCGATTCGACCGAGCCGAAAGTGCTCGAGACGGCTCTTCAAAACTATCCCGGCCGGGCGATTCTTAACTCGGTCCACCTCGAAGCGGGGCGCAGCAAGATGGACGTCATCTTGCCGCTCGCGCGCGAACACGGCGCCGCGGTCGTCGCGTTGACGATCGACGAAGAGGGGATGGCGAAGACTGCGGACCGCAAACTCGCGGTCGCGCGCCGCATCTACGAGATTGTCGTCGGCGAGTACGGTCTTCCACCGGGCGCGCTGATCTTCGACGATCTTACCTTTACGCTGGCAACCGGCGAGGCCGAGTTCTTAAACTCGGCAATCGAGACGATCGAAGGCATCCGCCTCATCAAACGCGAGCTGCCGGGTTGTCTCACCTCGCTTGGAATCTCCAACGTCTCGTTTGGTCTGCGTCCCGAGGCGCGCGCGGCACTCAACTCCGTCTTCCTTTACCATTGCGTGGAGGCGGGCTTGGATTGCGCGCTCGTCCACGGGAAAGAGATCGTCCCGTACTTCGAGATCGATTCGGCGCTGCGCGAGCTCTGCGACGACCTGGTATTCAATCGGCGCCCGGACGCGCTGCCGCGCTTGATCGAACGTTTCGAGAACGAGCCGGCAGCGGGGAGTGACGGTGCGTCACGGGAGCCGGCGACCGAAGAGGGTCCGGTTGCCGAGCGCATTCATCGGGCGATTCTGGGCCGGCGCAAAGACGGGATCGAGGTGAAGATCGACGAGGCGCTGCAGGAGCGCACGCCGGTTGAGGTGCTCAACCAGATTCTGCTCCCCGCAATGAAGGACGTCGGCGACCGGTTCGGCCGCGGCGAGCTGATCTTACCGTTCGTACTTCAATCCGCCGAGGTGATGAAGAGGGCGGTCGCGCACCTCGAGCAGTTCCTCGAGCGCACCGACGGCGCGACGAAGGGTACGGTGGTTCTGGCAACCGTTTTTGGCGACGTTCACGACATCGGCAAAAACTTGGTGCACACGATTCTCGCCAACAATGGCTACACGGTACACGACCTTGGTAAACAGGTTCCGATGAACTCAATTCTCGAGAAGGCGGTCGAGGTAAAGGCCGATGCGATCGGCCTCTCCGCGCTGCTGGTTTCGACCAGCAAACAGATGCCGGTCTGCCTCGAGGAGCAAGACGCCCGGGGACTGCAGTTTCCGGTCATCATCGGCGGCGCCGCCATCAATCGCGATTTCGGCCGGCGCATCGCACTGATCGCCGATGGCGCGCGTTATTTCGAGCCGGGCGTCTTCTACGCACGCGACGCTTTTGAAGGGTTGGAGCTCGTCGACGCGCTCACCGGCGATGCGCAACGGCGTCGAGAGCTGCTCCAGGCGAACAAGCAAGAGGTTTTTGCGCAGCGGGAACGCCGAGCCGCCGCCGTGCCCCCACGCGGCACGGAGAGCGTTTCAACGGTCAAAGCGCAGCGTGCAGAGATCCCCAATCCACCCTTCTGGGGCGTTCGCACGATCGATCGAATCGATCTGCGCGAGCTGTGGCCTAACTTCGATCTGCGCAGCCTATACCGTCTTTCCTGGGGCGCAGCGAATACGAAGGGTGATGCGTTTGAACGCCTGGTCAACGAGGAGTTCGAACCGCGTCTGCAGCGTTACCAACGTGAGTCCGAACGCGGGGATCTGCTCGAACCGAGGGCCGTGTACGGGTACTTTCCGGCAGCCGGCGCCGGCAACGCGATCGTACTCTACGATCCGTTGCAGCCGGCGCTGGAGATAGCGCGCTTCGAGTTTCCACGTCAAATCGGCGGGGAGCATCTGAGCCTTGCGGATTACCTGGCCGAGCCGAAGAACGGAAGGGCGAGCGACGTGGTCGCGCTGCAGATCGTCACCATCGGCAGCAACGCGACGCAGCGGACCCAAGTCTTGCACGCTGCGGGCGACTACAGCGAGTCGTACTTCCTCCACGGGTTCTCGGTGCAGTCGGCTGAGGCGCTCGCCGAATACACCCACCGGCACATTCGGAAAGAATTGGGCCTACCGAACGATCGCGGCAAGCGATACTCGTGGGGCTACGGCGCCTGCCCCGATCTCGAACAGCACGAAGTCGTCTTTCGAATCCTCGACGCGACGTCGAAGATCGGCGTGACGCTCACCTCCGCATTCCAGATCATCCCCGAACAATCCACGGCGGCTATCGTCATCCATCATCCCAAAGCCGCGTACTTCAACGCCGCCGCCACCCGCGAGTTGGCCACCTCGACCGGTTGACGGCTGCGAGGCCGGGACTAGCCAGGGTATGAGAGGCCTCCAAGTTTTTCGCAACGGCAGGATGCCAGGTTGCGAAAAATTGGGGAGTAGAAGCTCCGCATGGATGCGGAGCGACGGACGTCCTC
>JBAPZS010000047.1:0-4171 GCA_049285355.1 Candidatus Cybelea sp.
GATGCCGTCAGCTCGTTTGCAGCAGGAAAAGCTGTGAGTGACGTGCTCGATGCCCGAAACGTCGACTTTAAACACCGTGCCCTCCGAGGATTTCCCGCCCCCGAGGGTCGTGCCGTACAGCACTCCCTTGAGCGCAACGAGCCCAGCCTGCGGGTACGCGCCATCGTGATGAGGCGGCGCGTAATCGAACCGGTAAACCGTTCGATATCGGCCATTCTTTGGGTCGACGCTAAAAACCGTGCCGCAACCGATCGAGCAGAATGGCGTCCGCTGCCCGCCATATTGCGTCGTACCGTAAAGTAATCCGTTCATTTCGGTCAACGGTGCGGCGGGTTGCGAACCGTCGCCTCCGCTACCCGTAAAGGCGTGCACGATGCTCTCGGATTTACCATCGGTGCTGAGGCGAAAGATCGTGCCGCAGCCGCTCGGGCAGACGTGCGGATGCGCGCCGCCGTAGCTCGTCGTTCCGTACAGCATTGCGCCGATTCCAAGCACTCCGGCCAAGGGGCGCGCGCCGTCCTTGTCTCCTTTGAAAGCGTAGAGTACCCGCTCGCCTTTGCCTTCGCCGTCCGTCTCGAAGACCGTTCCGCACCCATCCGTACAAGCGGATCCGCCGCCACCCTCGGCCGTCGTGCCAAATAGCGCGCCGTCGTGCTCGATCAGTCGCGCGAGCGGGCCGGCGCCGTCCTGCGCGCCTGCGAACCGATATGCAATCTCCTCGTTGCCCGAAGCCGTAATCCGGTAGATCGTGCCGCATCCGAGCGGGCACGCGGGCCGGGTTAGGCCGCCGTACTGCGTCGTGCCGTAGAGCGTGCCACCGACGGCGGCCAGGCGGCTTTGCGGAGCCGCTCCGTCGTTGCGTTTGCCGTTCCGGCCGAACGCGTAGAGCTGCGTGTAGCTTGAGTCGTCATCTGGGCTCTCTTGGCTCAGCGGCTGTTTGAGAAAATAGCGCGCCGGAAAGGGTGCGGGGATCGGCACGAACTTGCTCGGCGCCTTCATAAAATCGAAGCAATCGAAGAGATCGTCGGATCGCTCGTCGGTCGTGTGGAGCGAACCCAACCCAAAGATCGTCTCCGCGAACTTCAGTATGCTGCCAAACTCGTGCTGCCGGTGCGACACGTAATGGTTCTTCGCAAAAGGCGATATAACGATCAGCGGCACGCGGAATCCCAACTCGTAGGAGTTGAAGACGGGCGGCTTGACGTGATCGTACCAGCCCCCCCAATCGTCCCAGGTCACGAAGATCGCGGTATCCTTCCAGTACGGACTCTTACCGATCGCGTTGACGACCGCCGCCACCCAAGAAGGCCCCGTAGCGTTCGTCGCGTGCGCGTGGTCCGAAGCCAGGGCTGTTGGAGTTACCCAAACGACGTCGGCGAGCCGCCCCTTTGCAACGTCGTTCAAAATCTGCGATGACGGCGCGACGACGTCGGACGAAAACTCCGGGCTTTTCCGCACGTTGAGGACCGCATCCGGACCATTCCAGAGCCCCGGCCCAAGGTTGGCCTGATAATACCGCCAGCTCAACGACTTTGCCTCGATGAGCTTCATCAACGAGGTTCGGTCGAAGCATGGATAGACGCTTTGCTCTTCGTTACCTGCCGAATCGATCAGCATCACGAGCGAGCCTTCCGGCGAGTCGCATCCTCCGACTGCCCCAAACGGAGGGTTGAAGGGGTTTTCTGCGGCGCGTAAGGACGACCCGTCGGTAATCGAAGACGTTCCGCTGACGATATATTGATGCGCCGGAAAACTTGGGCCCTCGTTCGTTTGAAACATGCGATCCGCAAATGCGTAGCTTTTAGCCATCACGAAATATGGCGCCGACTCCGTGTGGGGCACGTAGCCGTAGGCGCGAACGTCCGCGGAAAGGCAGACGTTAACCGCGTAGCAGTTCGAACTCTCGTTGTCGAATCCGTCGAGCTTCCCAGCTGCGTACTCGGTCTCAAAGGACGCGTGAGAATGCCCGAGGTCATACGGGGCGCTCAGGCTTATCGGACGAAGCGTAACGTGCTTTCCCTCGGAGTTCTCGCCGCTGCGAACGGTGTCGGCTCCAGGCAATCCGTTAAAAAGGTCGTCTACGCTGCGATTCTCTTGAAATATGATGACGACGTGATGAATTTTCTGCGAAACGGCCAGGGCCCGAACCATTGGAGTCGGCTGCATACCTGCCCCTGCAGCGCAGCCCGAAAGCGCGACTGCGAGGGCCCACGCCGCGAAGCGATGCTTACCGAACGGCGATGGCGACGGGATCGCTGATTCCATCCGTGAGCGCACGCTGTAGTTTAAGGGCAGGCGAAAATATCGAAACGCTGCTGGGGCAGGTGTTCGTAACGTCCAGCGAGCCCGACGGGCTCAAGGCCATCGTGCTCGGACAGTCGACGCCGGTCGTCGTCGTCGCCACGCGCGCCAGCGTGCTCTCGTCGTATGCCGTCACCGTGTTGCGATCGTAGTTGAGGACGTAGACCTCACCGGCGCTGGAGATGACGACGATCGGTCGAGCGATACCGTCCGTGATCTTCCGCGGCCGGTTCTTCTTGCCGGCCTTGTAGACCGTGATCGAACTCGCGCGCTGGTTCGCGACATACAGGTTGTTCGCCGAATCCAGTGTCAACGACGACGGCCCAGAGATGCCGTCCGTAATCTTCGTTGCCGGCGAACTCTTACCGGGCAGATAAACGGTGACGTCGTTGGTAACCCAGTTGGCAACGTAGAGTTGGCCCTCGCTGTCGAATGCGAGTGCCTCGGGGCCGTGGATTCCCTGCGAGATCGTTCGCAGCGGCTTCGTCGTTCCGTGGGGGTAGATGGCGATCGTGTCGCCGCCGTTGTTTGCAACGTAGAGCTTTCTCGACTTATCGGTCGTCATCGCGAACGGGCCGAATATGCCATTCGTGATCGTTCGAGCGGGCTGGCTGCTGCCGGGGTTGTAGACCGATACGCTGCTGCTGAAGCTTCCGCTCGCGGTGCCATAGTTGCCGACGTAGAGGTCGCCGGACTTATCGACGGTCAATGAATCCGGATACGAGATTCCGTTTGTGATCGTGCGGCTGGGCGATTTCCGGGCGCCAGGAAAGACTGCCACGCCGCTCGCGTAGTAGTTCGCGACGTACATCGTACTGCCAGCAAGAGGAAGCGCGAGGCCGTCATCGGCGGTACTGCTACCCGCGAGCCAAAGGCCCGGCGGAATGCCGGCATTCTTGCCGGCAGAGCACGCGACAAGCAGTAAAGCGAGGAGCGACCCTCGGCAAAGAAGACCGGCACGAGACATTCGTGGCCCTTTCCTAGCGAAAAACGGTGGCAAGAAAATCCTGTCAGGGCTTCGATTCTGCGATACGGAGGCCTGGTCGGCTCTAGACGAATGCCACGACGGCCACCGACGACGCAATCGTGAAGGCGTCTTCAAGCAGCGCAGAAGGCACGCGTCCGATGAGCTTAATAGCCCGAAGACGCACCGCCAATCCTACGTAGGCCCCGAGAATGGCTGCAACGGCGCCCACCGCAACGACGATGGCTGCGGGGGTACCGCTGATCAGAAGCGATACCTCCCAGCCACAGAAAGCTCCGCTGCACGCGCGCGCAATGAGCCCCACCGGCCCCGTGCGCGCCGGGGTCTTCGGATAAAGATCGCCGGCATATTCAGCGAGCGCCAGCACGCCTAACAGATAAGCAAAAGGCGTGCCGCGCCGCATCAGCATGAGAACGGCCGGAGGCGTGAAGGTCCGCAGCCCTGCGAGGAAGCCCAACAAGATTGCGGCGAGCACGCTCCAGAGCATTGGCTACGACTTCGTTACCGACGATATTCGGCGCGACATCGCGTTTTGGGTTCGTTGCTAGCGGTGAACAAGCCTCGCTTTTCAAGCAGGCCGACCGTTGCAAAATGCGAAGTGCCGCAGCAATGCGACGGGACGACGCTTCAAGACTGAGCTGCGCTTTGACGTGCCTCGCGGCAATCAGCGCGGCGGGATGCGCGACGTCCGGCGTCTCGCCGCCGGCAGCGCCTTCGATGCTACAGAGTCCTATCCACTACGCGCCTACGAGACATTTCGCAAGCCGCGCCGTCCCGGCGCTCGCCTCCGTCAGGTACGACGGCGGCCCGGTTCTCGTCGACCCGAAGATCTATCTGATCTTCTGGGGCTACAAGCGGTACGGCGATCCCGATAAGGTGCAGAAT
>JBAPZS010000048.1:0-3262 GCA_049285355.1 Candidatus Cybelea sp.
GCTCCGAGAAGGCCACCTTATCGAATGCCGGCACCATCTGTCCGCGACGGAACGTGCCAAGCTCCCCGCCTTTATCCTTGCTGCCGGGATCCGTGGAGTATTCCTTTGCGACCGAGTCAAAGCTCTGCCCGGACTTGAGGAGCTGCTCGACCTTCTGCGCTTCGGCAAGATTCGGCACCAGGATGTGGCTCGCCGTCACCTGCTCGGGCTTGTCGAACGTGGCGCGATTCTTGTTGAAGTAGTCGGCAACCTGAGCCGGCTTGATGGACACGTCTTTCGCCAGCGCTTTGTCGAGGATGATCTGCTCCTTCAGCGCGGAGTGAACGTCGTCTTCCGTAAGTCCGCGCGACTTCAGCATCTCGTCCCACGAGCCGCTCGGGAAGTTCGTCTTGAGTTGATCCTCTTTCTGCGTGATCTCTGCGTCGCTGACGGTGATGTTGTTGGTCTTGGCGTACTGCGCGATCAGCACGTCTTGCACCATCTGCTGCAAGACGGTGCGTGCCAGCGGCGTTGCTTCCAGCTTCGCCTGGAACGACGCTTCGCTGATCGGTTGGCCATTCACCGTTGCGACCGCGCCGCTACCAGCACACGCCGCGAGCGACGTGGCGAAGAGAAGGGCGGCCAGGCCTACGGTGAGGCGATGGGCTTTCGGCATTATTGCTCCGTTGGATGGTAGTGCGTAGTAAGCGGGGCCATTGGCCCCGCATCACGGCGCCCTTGGTTCGCGCGCGGAGTCCTCGTTCCTCCACTAGATGGCTTCCAGCAGTTTTCGCAGCAACGGCATCCAGTCGCGGTCTCCCGGCAGATCCACCAAAATCCGCCCGTCCGTGAACCGGAAACGGTTCTTGGTCAGCCTCTGCAGCTTCGGTACGGCGGCAGGGTCGAGCTCGAATCCCGAGCCCACGCCCAACGTCAGCCGGCGCTCGTCCACGACCACTCGCGTCACGCGCTTGCGCAGCGCGATCGCGCGCAGCTCGCAGAGCGCGACGAGGTTTTTTAGCGGCTCCGGGAAGGGGCCGAAGCGGTCGCGCACGCCGGCCGCGACCTCCGCAACCTCGTCTTGCGAGCGAGCCTTTGCCAACTGTTGATAGATCGCGATCTTCTGCGACACCTGGCCGATGTAATCGTTGGGAATGAACGCATCGATCTTCACGTCGATGACCGCCTCTTGCCGCTCCTCGAGCGCGCCCGGACCGCCGCGGCGCTCGGCGATCGCCTGCGCGAGCAGCTCGCAGTAGGTGTCGAAGCCGACGGATGCGATAAAGCCCGACTGCGCCGAACCGAGCAGATTTCCGGCGCCGCGAATCTCGAGATCGCGCATCGCGATCTGCAGCCCCGATCCTAAGTGCGCGAACTCCCGAATCGCTTCGAGTCGCGCTTTGGCCTCCTCGGTAAGTGCTTTGTGCCCCTGATAGAGTAGATGGCAATACGCCTGATGGTTCGAGCGCCCGACACGTCCGCGTAGCTGGTAGAGCTGCGCGAGTCCGAACCGGTCGGCGTCGTTGACGATCATCGTGTTGACGTTGGGGATGTCGATACCGTTTTCGATGATCGTCGTTGCGACGAGCACGTCGAGCTCGCCGTCGATAAACCTTCGCATTACCGGTTCCAGTTCCGACTCTCGCATCTGCCCGTGCCCGATGCCGATGCGCGCGCGCGGGACGAGTTGTTCGAGCGCGTTGCGCACCGCGTAGATCGATTCGATGCGATTGTGAAGGTAGTAAACTTGGCCTCCGCGGTCGAGCTCGGCCGCGATTGCGCGCTGCACGACACTGTCGCTGGCCGGCACGACGAGCGTCTTGATCGACATGCGGTTCTTCGGCGCGGTCTGAATCAGCGACAGATCGCGGACGCCCATGAGCGACATGTGGAGCGTGCGCGGAATCGGTGTCGCGGAGAGCGTCAAGACGTCCACGCTCGCGCGATACTCTTTGAGCCGCTCCTTATGCATCACTCCGAAGCGCTGCTCTTCGTCGATGACGATCAAACCGAGATCGGCGAAGGCGACGTCCTTCTGAAGTAGCCGGTGGGTGCCGATGACGACGTCGACCCTGCCCTCGGCGAGATCGCGCAGAATACGCTTTTGATCGGGTTTGGGTGTGAAGCGCGATAACTCTTCGATGCGAACCGGAAAGGCACCGAAGCGCGCGCTGAACGTTCGATAGTGCTGATCGGCCAGCAGCGTCGTCGGCACGAGTACCGCGACTTGCTTCTTGTCGGCGATTGCCTTGAAGGCCGCCCGCATCGCTACCTCGGTCTTGCCGTAGCCGACGTCGCCGCAGATCAGCCGGTCCATTGGGCGCCCGGCCTCCATGTCGCCTTTGGTTGCGTCGAACGCCTTTTGCTGGTCGGGCGTCGGTTCGTATGCGAAGGCCTCTTCCATCTCGGCCTGCCACGTCGTGTCGGGGCCGTAGGCGAAGCCCTGCGACATCTCCCGCTCGGCGTAGAGCTTAACGAGCTCGTCGGCAATCTTTGCGAGCGATTCGCTGACGCGCGATTTCGTGCGCACCCAGTCGGCCCCGCCCATCTTCGAAAGGCGCGGGCTCTGGCCTTCGGCCGCCGAGTACTTCGAGACCTGATGCATCTGCGTGACCGGAACCAGCATTCGGTCGCTGCCTGCGTAGCGCAGATCGAGATAGTCTTGCATTGCGCCGAGGATCGTCTCGGCGCGAAGGCCGAGATACTGACCGATACCGTGTACCGCGTGCACGACGTAGTCGCCGACCCGCAGATCCGCAAGCGTGACCGGCACGCCCTCTTTGACGGCGCGCATCTTGACGCGCTTTGGTGGCGCGCCGACGATCTCGCGATCGCCGAGCACCCGTAACCGGAGGCTCGGAATCCAAAAGCCGGACTCGATCGAGCCGTGATCGACGAAGACGCCGCCGCGCGAGCTCCCTCCCGTCTCGATCCCCGCCGCGTGCAGCAGATCGTTGGTCCGCGCCACGGCCGCGCTCACGATGAAAACGCGCTCGCCCCGCGCAATCCACTCGCGCAAGGCCTCGGTGAAGAGTCCGATCTGACGATTGAAATGTTCTACCGGCCGGCACTCCAAAACGAACGATTCTAACGTCGCCGGCGCCCAGCCGGCCGCGTCGCCGCCGAGCTCGATCGTCCCCGGGAAGACGAGGGTGGCAAACGGCGCGATGAGCGGAGCCATGTCGTGCAATGAGATAGGATTGACCGAGAGCGCCGCCCGCAACGCTTCGTCGGCATCTTCGTCCGCAAGCAGCGTGTGACGCTCACGTGCTCTCTCTTCGTC
>JBAPZS010000049.1:0-2875 GCA_049285355.1 Candidatus Cybelea sp.
CACTCGGACCGCTCGCGATTACCGTGCTCTTGCTCTTCTTCATCCTGCGTCAGGCGCAGAGCGGCGGAAGCCAAGCGCTCTCGTTTGGGCGCTCGCGGGCGAAGATGCTCTCGGAGAACCGTCCGAAGGTGACGTTTGCCGACGTTGCCGGCGTCGATGAGGCGAAGGAGGAGTTGGCGGAGATCGTCGACTTCCTTAAATATCCCAAGAAGTACCAGTCGCTGGGCGCGCGCATTCCCAAGGGTGTGCTGCTGCTGGGGCCGCCCGGAACCGGCAAGACGCTGCTCGCACGAGCGATCGCCGGCGAGGCCGGGGTTCCATTCCTGTCCATCTCCGGCTCCGATTTCGTCGAGATGTTCGTCGGCGTCGGCGCCTCTCGCGTGCGCGACCTTTTCGATCAAGCGAAGAAGTCGGCACCCTGTATCGTCTTCATTGACGAGATCGATGCGGTCGGCCGTCAGCGCGGCGCGGGTTTGGGCGGCGGTCACGACGAGCGCGAGCAGACGCTCAACCAACTGCTCGTCGAGATGGACGGGTTCGACCAGAATACCGGCGTCATCCTGATCGCCGCGACGAATCGCGCCGACGTGCTCGACCCGGCCCTGCTGCGGCCGGGACGGTTCGACCGTCAAATCGTCGTCGGGCGCGCCGACTTCAAAGGTAGGGAGAAGATCCTCGAGGTTCACGCGCGCAACAAGCCGCTGGGCCGTGAGGTTTCACTCGAGACGCTCGCCAAGCGCACGCCGGGCTTCTCGGGCGCCGATCTCGAGAATTTGCTCAACGAGGCCGCGTTGCTCGCGGCGCGGCGCAACAAGAGCGTCATCGAGATGATCGACTGCGACGAAGCCATCGACCGCGTGATGGTCGGGCCGGAGCGCAAGTCGGTTGTGATGTCGCAGAAGTCCAAGAATATCGCGGCCTACCATGAGTCGGGACACGCCGTTCTCGGCGGGATGCTCGATAAATCGGATCCGATTCATAAGGTAACGATTATTCCGCGCGGCATGGCGCTTGGTCTGACGTGGTCGCTTCCCGAGGACGATCGCTACCAAGTTACCCGCGACGAACTGATCGCCCAGATTACGATGTCGCTCGGCGGGCGCCTCGCCGAGGAGATCGAGTTCGGCGACGTCACGACGGGCGCAAGCAACGATTTCGAGAAGGCGACCGAGCTGGCTCGCCGGATGGTCACGCAGTACGGAATGAGCGAGCTGGGCCCGATCCAATATGGTCGCGGCGCGCATCAGGTCTTTCTCGGCCGCGACATCGGCGAAGAGCGCAACTACTCCGAAGAGGTGGCGAGCAAGATCGATTCCGAGGTACGCAAGATCATCGAGTCGTCATACGAGAACGGGAAGCGCATCCTCACCGAAAACTGGAGCAAGGTCGAGCGGATGGTCGCCTCGTTATTAGAGAACGAAACGGTCGAAGCCGAGGAGGTTAAAGCGATCCTCGACGGCAGGCCCTACGATCGGGTAAAGGACACCGAGGTCATCGCGGCCTCCGACACGCCGAGCGGACGGCCCGCGGCCGAGGAGAGCAAACGCGCCGAGAAGCCGACGCGCCTTCCGCCGAACATCTCTCCGGAACCGGCATGACGCCGCGCGCGTTCGCTTCGGCTGCCGGCCTCGCCGCAGTTTTATTTTTGCCTGCAACTAGCATTGCGGCGGCGCCCGCGCAGCAGAGCGGGGCCCTGCCGCGGGGCGGGACGTACGTAATCTATCCGGATCCGACGATTGCCTCCGCGGCAATCGGCTTGTGGTTTCGTGCGCCGGGGGCCGGCTACGACGATGCGACGCCCGGCATTGCGAATCTAGCGGCAACCGCTGCCGCGGTCGCCCCGCTTGCAAGTGGACGATCGCTCTACGCGCTGGTTCACAGCGTCGGCGGCGAACTGAACGTCGAAGTCTATCCGGACATCGTGGGTGTGGCCGCCGTCGTCCCATCCTCGTCGGCACGGCGGGTCGTCGCCGCGATGACCGCCGCTTACTACGCTCCAAACGTGGACGATGCCGCGGTGAAGACGGCTCGCGCAAATGCGGCGGTGCTGGGCGTTCAGCAACGCTACGAAACGGACGCAACGCTGCACGATCTGCTCTTCAAACAAATTTTCGCACGCGGACCGGCGCACTATCCGCCCCTGCCGGGTTCCGTCGCGGAGCTTACGGGCATCTCGACCGAGCAGATCAGCGCCTTTGCGAAGCGCGCCTTTCGATCCGAGAACTCGGTTCTGACGCTGACGGGAAATGTGGACGCGTCGAGCGTCTCCGCGGTGACGGACGGTAGCGGCGCCGGAAGTATGGATCCGCCCTACGATTCGCCGCTCTCCGCGGCTCCGGCATCCGCGACGGCCTCGGGACCGATCGGCGGCATCGGGTTGGCCTGGATCGGTCCGCCCATCGCCGACGAGAAGGCGGCGACGGCGCTGGACTTCGTCGCCGACTACCTCTTTCGCGATGAGACCGGGGTGGTCACGAAAGCGATCGACGCCGCTGCGATCGACGCGCTCGTGGTCGGACAGTTCATAACCCTGCACGATCCCGGAGTCATGGTCGTAACGATCGGCGGCGATCACACGCAACAGGTGCAAGATCGCGTGCTCGACGCACTCTCAAAGATGCGCACGCCGATGGACGCGCAAACCTTCAACGCCGCTCGGGAAGCCTTTCTGTACCACGTCGCCTCCGATACGCAGACGCCGCAAGAACGCGCCGACAATCTCGGCTGGTACAGCGTCGAGGGCAACGTCGGGTACGCGCCCGGCATTGCCGACGGTAACTACTTCCGTTCCGTCCGGGAGCTCGATCCCGCATACGTCGCCGACGTCGTGAAGCGCTATCTACAAACGCCGGTCGTCGTAACTTTGATGCAGGCA
>JBAPZS010000050.1:0-1838 GCA_049285355.1 Candidatus Cybelea sp.
CGCTAAGACTGCGAGGCCGCTGCGAGCTAAGCCGCCGCGATGTGAGGTGCGCGCAGCTGCGGCGCGAGCTAGGCTGCGAGCAAACCTAAGACACTATGGAAGGGCGGTCTGCGCGCCAGCGGATGCATCGTTCTAAGGAACGAGGACCGGCCCCGATCGCGAAGTCGTAGTTTATCGCAAACGACAGAGCTACACGCGAAAGGAGCCGGCTGTGAACAAGAATAGCGCATCTTCCCGCCCGAGTGAACCCCAGACGTTTGTGGGTCTCGACGTCCACAAGGAAACGATTGCCATCGCCGTTGCGGACCGAGGTTCTGCCGGACCGCGTTCGCTAGGGATCATCCACAATGATCTCGACGAGCTGCGTAAGGCGCTGCGCCGGCTAGGCTCGCCGACACAACTGCAGGTCTGCTACGAGGCGGGGGCGTGCGGCTATGCCATCTACCGTTTTTTGACGCGCCTGAAAATCGAGTGTCTCATCGTCGCGCCGTCGCTGATTCCGCGCAAACCCGGCGATCGCGTGAAGACCGATCGCCGAGACGCGCTGGCACTGGCGCGCCTTTTGCGCAGCGGCGATCTAACGGCTACTTGGGTGCCCGACCCACAGCACGAGGCCTTGCGCGACGTGGTGCGCGCCCGCGAGGATGCCGTCGAAGATCGGCTTCGAGCGTGGCATCGGCTCACGAAGTTTTTGCTGCGGCTCGCGATCAATCCGCCGCCGGGTATTCGCGCGCGGTCAGTTCGATACCGACGATGGCTCGACGGCCTCCGGTTCGACGACGTCGCTCAGGGCTTGGTTTTCGTTGAGTACCGACATTGCATCGAGGAAATCGATCAACGGATCACGCGCTTCGAGAGACAACTGGAAGACCTCGTGCAGTGCTCGCCGCACGCGCCGACCATCGCTGCATTGCAGGCGATCCGTGGGATTAAGCTCCTTACCGCAACGACGATCGTCACCGAGGTGGGTGATCTTGGCCGCTTTGCGAGCGCGCGCCAGTTGATGGCCTACGCCGGTCTGGTGCCGTCAGAGCACAGCAGCGGCAATCGGCTACGCCGCGGCTGTATCACCAAGAGCGGTAACGCACATCTGCGCCGCGTGCTGGTCGAGACGGCCTGGCACGCTCGCCTCGCACCCAGAATGTCCGATGCGTTGCGCCGTCGGCAAGAAAGCGTTCATCGGCAGGTTGCGACTATCGCCTGGAACGCGCAGCACCGACTCTATCGACGCTACCGGCATCTATGCGCGCGCGGCAAGCGCCCGCAGCAAGCTGCCGTCGCTGTTGCTCGCGAACTGCTGGGCTTCATCTGGGCGATCGGTCAAGTTGTCAGAAGTTCCAACATCTCACAGAAGGTTGCTGCATAATATTGGAGAGGAGGTTCAGGTGCATCGGCCGGCTGGCGTTCCGCAGTTAACGGCAGGGAGGATCCTCACGTAGCGGCTTGCGCTAAGCTGCGGCCCAACGCGCGTTCTAAGACCGAGGCAGCTCCCCGACGAATCAATGTCATGCGGCTTTGACCCGCGAATATCAGCGTGATTCACCGTCGAGACGCCCGGATCGCCCGCCGGCCAATGCACTTGAATCTCAGCATCCTAGGGAGATGCATGGCCACGAAATCGCAGGCACAGGAGGTTGACAAATGCCCTTCCATATCAGCCGCTATGTGGAGCGCAAACACGTCCCCGCGATCGCGAAGCCTCTACTGCTCGAGTTCGTGGAGGGTGTTGGTGTTCTTGTCCGTGTAGAAGAGCGTGGTGTTCGAGTCGCTCGTGCCGCCGGAGGCGAGGCCGAAGATTCCGGCGGTCTTACTCTTGTCCACGACTTTGGTGTCGAGCA
>JBAPZS010000051.1:0-4589 GCA_049285355.1 Candidatus Cybelea sp.
TCCGCGCCCGAGAGGCCGCATCGCGCTAGGTGTATCTACGATGCATTTTTCCTATTCGACGATCCCTTCGATCAGCGAACTCGTGTGATGTCTTGCACCCAGTTTGTCTCCCAGGTCTTGCCCTCGTCTGGCGAGTCCGCCTGCTCCCAGTGGGCCGATGTCCGAGTGATGTTGGACCAGATGAAGCGCGCCCGAACTCGCTTTCCTCTGACCGCATCATCCCCATAGAAAATGCCCACGCCATTGTGGAAGCCTCCAATCATGGGCGGATCCAATGGTTCCGATGGTGTCCTGCTGTCCAGCCACCAGATTGACCACTGCTGGGTCTTTGGGTCGAAGGACCGCAGAGCGACACCGCGATAGGGAGCAGCAGGAACGCTGAGCACTGTATCGTCCACATTGCTGTAACCCCCCATAAGCGGCTGATTAAACAACGTGCCTTCGAATTCAATCCACTCGTGATTATTGGCGAGTCGCTGCTTCAACTTTCGATGATGGGCCAGCCAGTGACCAACCAGAAAGTCGAAGTCGTGAAGACCGGCGACTGCACTCTTTGTCTGATTCATCCCGGGGCCCGAATCCTGGTGCGATTGTGCGGCCGACTCTCCAGACGCTGCCAGACACAGACTTAGCAGCGCGATCATGATTGAACGGTGATGAATGCTCACGATGCCCCTTTTGAATTGCAGCGGTAAACAATTCTCAACAACGCTTAGACTTCGATTCGCCGATACGCGTTCATCGCCGTGGTGATAGCCGAGCTCGTCGATGATGAGCAGTTTGGGAGGCCAGTTCGGTTTCGGTTTTGCTGGCCTTTTGAAAATTTGGATCAGACGCTACGAAGACATCGCGACCTGCCTTAAGACGTCATTGTGTGTCGACGAGTTCGTTCGAGGGCGGCTCGTGCAGAAAGTGCGACAGCGGATACTTCGAAGGAATCGCGGTGAAGCTCCGCGGCTGCTGGTGGAAGTCGAAGGCGGCGTCCAAACTCGTTGCGCGCTGGTCGGTGTAGCCTTGCGACGTCCGCCCGATACTTCCGGTCCCGTAGACTTCCTCGATAAACTTCAGAATGCTGGCGAACTCATATTGCGTCTTATCGACGTAACCGTCCTTGGCGTAGGGCGAGATGATGAGGCAAGGAACGCGGAAACCGAGCCCGCGATAATCGAGCTGCGGCGGCTTCGAATTATCGTACCATCCGCCCCAATCGTCCCACAGGACGACGATCGCCGTGGAATCCCAGTACGAACTCTCTCCGATCGCATTGACTACCGATGCCACCCACGAAGGGCCTTTGTCGCTCCTGTCCCCCCTCGGGTGATCGGAGTCTTTCGCGGACGGGCTGACGAAGCTTACCGATGCCAAGTCTCCCTTGCCGGGATCGGTTAATATTTTCGTCTGCGGTGCGATGATGTTGGTCTTCCAGTCGGGGCCGTACCTCACGTACTGCATCGCTTCAAAAGGCTCCCAGATGCCGGCGTCCAGTTTTTTAGTCGCGTAGTACTTCCACGAGACGCCCGCATTATCGAGGACCTCGGCAATCGATTTCCACTGGAAACACGGGAACGGGCCCTTATTCATCTCCACTTTCTGTTTGGACGTTACGTACGAGCTCGTCGTTCCCGGTGGCGAATCGCAATCGTAGGGTGCCGTTGTAGGATTATCGATCTCGGCTTCAGACGGTGATTGCTGGATGTCGTCGGTGCCGGCGACCAGTGTCAGATGTCCAGTGAAACTCCCGCCCCACTCCGTCGGAAACATTTCGTCGGCGAGCACGTACTGCCGCGCAATGTCCCAGTACGGTGCGATCAGAGAGCGGTTGACGTACGTATACGCGGGATATCGCCCATATTGGCCCGACTCTCCGAACTTGGAAAAGCCGTCCATCTTCCCTTTATCGTAATCGGTCTGGCCCGTCTGCCAGTCGTGCCCCAGGTCGGGATCGTCGAAGGTGATCGGTCGGAGCCGAACCGAGACGTCTCCAGGGGGACAATCCGACCTCTTGCCGGGCCGCGCGAGGCGTCCGCTGACCCGCGGTCGCGCCGTTTCGCTTCCCTCTGGAATCGCGCAGCCCGTCGGCGGCGCGTTGGCACCAGGATAACCGGTGAAGAAGTTTTCAAAGCTGCGGTTCTCTTGGATGATGACGACGACGTGGGTAATGTATTGGCTCGGAGATCCTCCCTGCGGCAGCGCGCGCATCAAAACCGGAGGCGTACTGCTAGAAGAAGAACACCCGGCTGGAACGATAACGCCCAAGAATGCAAGGACGAGAAACCGCTTAGCAGACATCCTTCCCCTCCGAATGATGTTCTTGGTGCGCTTGTTGCCTACTTGGCAAGGCTGACCCTGCAGCGACATTCAAAGCAAGCGTCCGGCGCAAAAGCGGTATTCCCCGCGCCATATCGTACTGCTCGAACCTTTACCGGAAACGCACCCGGACTGAGATGGGGAACACTCAAGCCTGCCGAACTGCGACTGCTTCAGGGGGGACGGATGTGTGAAAACCTTTGCAGCAGGGATTCTAGCCGTGATGGTAGCGGGGTGCGGAGGCGGAAGCACGCCGCTGAGCCCATCGCCTGCCGGAGTTGCGGCGGAGCGAACGCACGAGCGTCGCGCGTACAGCCTGCTCTACAGCTTCAAACGCGGGAACGACGGGAGAGACCCGCACGCGGGTCCTCTCATTAAGGTCAAGGGCACGCTCTACGGCACCACCGTATACGGGGGCGGCCCGTGTCACGGCCGTTGCTTCGGCGGCACGCTCTTCGCGATCACGACGTCCGGCGGCGAAACCGTGCTCCACAGCTTCGAAGTTGGCTCGAAAGACGGTAAGAACTCGCGAGCAGGCCTCATCGACGTCACGGGCACGCTCTACGGCACCACCATCCATGGTGGAAGTGCGTCCTGCTATTGCGGAACCGTGTTCAAGGTCACACTGTCAGGCAGGGAAGCCGTGCTCTACAGCTTTGCCGGTGAACCAGACGGCTCCGGCCCGGATGCGGGCCTCCTCAATGTCAACGGCACGCTCTACGGTACAACATTCTACGGCGGTACCGCCGGCGAGGGAACGGTCTTCGCGATCGCGACGTCCGGCGGCGAAACCGTGCTCCACAGTTTTGCAGGTACACCAGACGGTGCACAACCATACGCGGGCCTCATCAACGTCAACGGCACGCTCTACGGTACGACCACTCTTGGCGGCGCAAACTGCGGCTCGAGTGGAGGTTGCGGAACGGTCTTTACGATCACGACGTCTGGCGCGGAAACCGTGCTCTATAGCTTCAAAGGTGGCTCGGGAGACGGCGAATCACCAACGCAGGCGGACCTCCTCGACGTCAACGGCACGCTTTACGGCACCAGTAGATTCGGGGGGGCGAACAACCGGGGAACAGTATTCTCGATCACGACCTCCGGCAACGAAACCGTGCTCCACAGCTTCGGCGGCTCGGGGGACGGCGTGTTTCCATATGGGGGCCTCCTCGACGTCAACGGCACGCTCTACGGTACGACCTCCAACGGTGGTTCGGTTTCATGCGGTGTGCGATACCGCAACGTCCATGGATGCGGAACAGTTTTCAAGATTACAACCTCCGGTAAGGAAAGCGTGCTCCACAGCTTCGGCGGTTCTGGCGACGGCAAATACCCGTATGCCGGCCTCATCAATGTAAACGGTACGCTCTACGGCACGACCACTGCCGGCGGCGCGAGGAACGCAGGAACCGTCTTCTCGTTACGCCTACGCGCGAACTAATTCGACGACGGCGCGTTGCGCGTCGATCCCTAGACCGTTCCCGCGTTCCATGAACCAGAGGTCCCCTTTGGGTTCGTGGAACATGTGACGAGCACGAATCGCACGGCCGGTGATCGGCGTAGAAGGCACCGGAGCCCACCTGCTTCGAGCTCGCGATCGCACGGGAACGGATCATATTAGCTGGAGTTGACCCGCTTTCGTGGAGAGGTAGTTTTTGGACATCAGAGTCGCGCGCACGCACCGGCTCGCTCGGCCGGAACCCAACTCAGTCATGCCGAACCCAGCGTCTGCGATTCGCTCAACTACTTGGAGGTGTCGCGTGAGAAGCTTGGCTCCATCCGCACTCACCATCAGTCTGGCCACTGCACTGCTTTTCGGCTGCGGCGGCACGCAGCCGATCGGCGCGCCACAAAACTCGGCGCAAAGTGCAGGCCGCCCTGGCGCCACCGGTCACTACGTCTACGTGACCAGCGGTGGCACGCACGACGTTTACTGCGAAGCAGATGTCGGAGGGAGTACAGTGGGACGTGGATCACCAACCCTGCCCGCCACATTCGAAATGAAGCCTCGCGTTGCACGCTGCGCGCAAAGCGCGAGTGCGTAGTCCTCGCGCCTTAGATGGTGGCGCGATGAAGCGGAACTGGCCAAGGTGTCTCGTCTTGGCCGGAGCCGTCCTTTTTTGATGTACACGTGCGCTTCGCAGGCTGTTTCATGAACGAAATCACGATAAGACCTGAATTGACGTGGCGAGAGTTCAACGTATTGCGGTATGGGAAAGTTGGGCCGATCGCTTTTTGGGCGCTCCTTACTATCGGTGCAGCTTGTTTGGCAACGAGTGCGG
>JBAPZS010000052.1:0-10859 GCA_049285355.1 Candidatus Cybelea sp.
CTCGTTGCAGCGCGATCTGATCTGGACGTTCGAGACCGACGCGATCGCTTTGAGCAGTCTGCCGACGATGCAGGGCAACGACGAGGAGGGGACGCCGCCGCCCGTCAGCCTTCAACCGAAATTACAAGTTACCGCGAATGCCGCGCTGGACGTCGCTTCACTTGCCGCTCGGACGACGATGACCGGTGGCGGCGATACCGTTGGAGTGACCGCAGTCTTAGAGGCGACGCCGACTCCCTATCCCGGAAGCAACGCGCAAGAGCTCTTCGATCCGTCGCTCGACTCGTGGGTCTACGATTTGCGCCCTGCGGCGGCGTTGCGCCGCGGCACGGTCTACGCGGTGCACGTCGCGCCGGGCGTCGCGCCGCTCTACGGCAACGTACCGACCGAGCAAAGCTTCGCCGGCGCCGTTCGTACCTACGATACGCTTACGATCGTTCCGACACCGGTTCCCAGCCCAAACGGCGGTGCGCGCTTTGCAAACGGCGATCCGGCGATTGCGTTCAGCAACCCGCTCGATCCGGCCTCGGTCGCGGGTGCGGTAAAGATTTCGCCGGCGCCCGCGACGGTCAAGGCGCTCGTCAGCGTTGCCGATCAGTCGAATACCATAGCAATCGATCCGTATGCGCTCGACCCCGATAAGAGCTACGTGGCAACCGTTGCGGCAACGGTGAAAGACGTCTTCGGGCAGCAGCTCGGCCGCGAGCAGCGCGTGACGATTCGCACGTCGGATTTTGCGCCCGGAGCGTGGGCGCCGACCGGTACGAGCGTCATTCCCGCGGGTGCGCCGGTCGCGCTCAACTTCTATGCAACGAATTTGCCGGGTAGCGCGTATCGTGCGAGCACGGCTCGGGTCGCGGCGCTGCAAATGCTCGGCTCGCCGAGCGCGGTTCCGCTACTCTCTCCGTGGCAGGCCTGGCCGAGCATCCCGTTGGCGCGCCCGCTTCGCAACGTTCAATCGGTGGCGGGCGTTCCGCTGCAATCGCGGCTCGGCGGTCCGTACGGCGCGCTGGCCTACGGTTTCCGAACGGCCTTGGACGCGCAAGGCTCCGATCCGAGCCTCACCGGCATCGTGCAGCTCACGAACCTCGGTGTCTTCGCCCAGTGGTTCCCGGCGCACGGCATCGTCTTGGTCCAGCATCTGAGCGACGGCGCGCCGGTGAGCAAAGCCTCCGTTGCCGTCTACCGGCTCGACGAGAACAATAAGGTGGCGCCGCAGCGTTGCGCGAGCGGGATCAGCGGCTCGAGCGGCGAGCTCGATTTAAGCGGCGTCGACGTCGAACGTTGCTCGGTGGCGGCTCCGGCAAATGAAGCTCCCAATCTTGGCGTGGTCGTTACGCAGGGCGCCGACGTCGCAACGGTTACGACCTGGAACTGGAGCGGTATCACGCGCTTCGACGTGTACGGTAGCTGGACGAGCGGCGCGCCACTCTCGCGCGGGACGCTCTTTAGCGATCGTCAGATGTATCAGCCGGGCGAACGCGGCGAGCTTACCGGAGTCGCGTACTACGTTAAGGGACAACGCGCCGTCCCCGACGCCAACGCCTGGTACAAGGTCACGCTGAACGATCCCAGCAACGTCGCGACGTCGCTCGGGCGGCACCGAACCGACGCGCTGGGGATCTTTTCCATGCCGATCACGTTCTCGAAGCAACAGGCGCTGGGCTATTACTCGCTGACCGCCAAAGGGGCAAACGGAAACGAGCTCGACGGTTCGTTGCGCGTCGCCGAGTTCAAGCCGCCCAACTTCAACCTGACCCTCAAATTGGGAGCCGGCTCGGCGACGGCCGGATCGAGCGTTACGGCAAACGTCTCGGCGAACTATCTCTTCGGTGCTCCGCTACAGGGCGGCACGGCACACGCGTACGTTACGCGCGACATCGCGACCGTCCAGCCCAAAGGATGGGACGAGTTTTCGTTCGGACCGCAGTGGTTCTACCCCGAGCAGCAGCCCTCGTTCACGACCGACGTGCTCCAGCGCGACCTCGCGCTCGATGCCGACGGCGCGACTTCACTCGAGGTTGCCGTCCCCTCCGATCTGCCGTTTCCGATGACCTACCAGGTGGACATGGAGACCAGCGACGTGTCGCATCTCTCGGTGAGCGATTCGCAGACGTTTCTCGCGCTGCCGGCCGATGCCGTGATCGGTCTGGCGAGCGACGCGGTCGGTAAGGCGGGGACGGCGATGCCGTTTCGGGTGATCGTAACCGGCGCGGATGGTAAGCCGATCGGCGGGCGCCGCGTGCATCTCGAGCTCCAAAAGATGACGTATACGTCGGCGACGCAGGAAGAAGAAGGCGGCGAGAACGCCGATCAGTCGATCAAATACGATACCGTCGCCGCGGCCGACGTCACGTCGGCTGCGCAGCCGGTGACGGCGTCGCTTACGCCGAGCGACGTCGGACCGTATCGGGTGGTGGCAACGTCTCCACAAGGTCAGGGTGACAAGGCGCGCATCGCTGCGAGCGCAACGATGATACAGGTCTTCGCATTCGGCGCGGGCGAGGCGGATTGGGGCCTTCAAGATAATAACGCGGTCGCCGTCAAGCTCGATAAGAAGCGCTATGCGATTGGGGCTACCGCGACCGCGCTGATCGCATCGCCGTACGGCCGCTCGGACCTATATCTTGCGGTCGTGCGCAACGACGTGATCTACCGGGCGACGCTGCGCGACGTTAGCGGCGCCGTCCGCGTGCCGTTCAAAATCACGCCGGAGATGTTGCCGAACGCGGCGGTCGAGGCGGTCGTCGTGCGGCGAGGCCCTATGTCGCGCACGATGCGTGACTCAACGTTGTCGCTAACGGGCATGGCCGGCTTCAACGTGGATCTGGCCGACCGGTATTTGAAGCTCGCGATCGCTCCGCGCAGTGCGACCGTGCGGCCGGGAGGAGCGCAACGCGTTGCTTTCACGCTGACCGGGCAAAACGGAAAGCCGGTGCGCGGCGAGATCGTTGCGATGGTGGTCAACGACGCGATCCTGCAGCTCTCCGGATACCGGTTGCCGGATCTGGTTACGACCGTCTTCGCCGATCAGCCGATTGCTACGACCTTTGCCGACAACCGTGAGACCGTGACCTTGAAAACGCAGACGCCGGCGCTCGAGAAGGGTTTCGGTTACGGCGGCGGCTTTCTCGCGGGTGCGGCCGGCACGCGCGTGCGCGCAAACTTTCAACCGATGCCCTACTACGGCGTCCTGAAAAGCGACGCGCTCGGTCGAGCGGCGGCCGATTTCAAGATGCCCGACGACCTCACCACGTGGCGGGTAATGGCCGTAGGGCTCGATGACGACGCCGCGCATTTCGTCGCCGGCGATCGAACCTTTATCTCGACTCAACCGCTGATCGCCAATCCCCTCTTGCCGCAGTTCGCTCGTCCGGGCGATCACCTCGACGTGGGAGTCTCGATTGCGAACCAGACGGGAGCGGCGGGCGCACTCGATCTCGTCATGAAGCTGAGTGGCGCGCTCGCCTTCGCGCAAGGCGATGCGCAGAACCAGCGCGCGACGGAGAGCGCAAAGGCCGGCATTGGGGCCTTCCGCTTCGCTGCCGTCGCCGGCACTCCGGCGCCGACGCTCTTCGAAGCCGCCGGGACGCTCGGCGCGCAACGCGATGCTTTTGCCGTCCCGTTCAGTACGATCGATCGCGCGAGCACGGAGTCGGTCATCGAGAGCGGCTCGAGCATCGGCAAGGCGACGGTCCCGCTCGATCTGACGTCCGGCGGCTCGTTGCAAGTTACGCTTGCCAACTCGGTCGTGCCGCAGTTCGTCACGCCGTCGGAGCGCGAGATGCAGGGCGATGCGCTCCCGCTCGCCGACGAATCCGCGTCGCGTTTGATCATCGCAAGCGCGCTCGCGCGTTTGCACGACACCTATCGGCTCAAACTGCGCTTCGACACGAGCGCGGCGGTTGCGAGCAACTTGCAGGCGCTGCTCTCGTACCAGCGCGGCGACGGCGGCTTCGGCTCGTTCGCCGGGGCTTCGGCGAGCGATCCGTTCGCAACCGCCGGAGCGCTCGACGCGCTGGTCTTTGCGCGCGCGCACGGGGTTAGCATCGACTCGGGCGCCATCGCGCGTGCCGCCGGCTTCATGTCACAGGCGCTGGCGAATCCGAGCCGCTTCAAGTGGTGCCGCGACGCTTTGTGCAAGGCACAGCTGCGATTTGAAGCACTGTGGAGTCTCGCGCAGGTAGGTCACGCTCGTACGGATTTTCTCTCGGACATCGTCGCGCAATCGAGCGCATTCGATAGCGCGACGCAGATCCGGCTCGCGCGCTACCTTCTGCGCACGCCGGGCCGGCAACCGCCGGGGGCGGCGCTCGCCGACCGGCTCCAGCAGACCCTTTACGTCACCGGACGGTACGCAGTGGCGAACCTTTCGTCGCAATGGAGCTGGAACGGCTCGCTGGTGGATGCGCAATCGCAGATGCTGCAACTCCTAGTCGAGCGGCGAGCGCCGGCGGAGCAGGTCGAAGGCGCCGTTGCGGCGCTCGTGGCGCAGCAGTGCCGATGCGGGTGGCCGACCACCGACGATACGGCCGCGGCTTTGACCGCGCTTTCGGCCTACGCAGCGACGGAACGGTTACGGCCGGGCACCGCGACCGCGACGATCGGGGGGCGCGTCGTTGGGCGCGCGCAGTTCGGGACGACGGCCTCGGCACAGACTTTTACGGTGAATGCGGCATCGCTACGCGGCGCCGGGCCCCTTGTCATCCTGAGCACTTCGACTGCGCTCAGTACAGGCTCAGTCGAAGGACGACAAGGGGGCGCCGCGCATTACACGGTCCTCTACAGCTATCCCGTGGCGCTTAACGCGCCCGGCCAGTTGGCGGCATTCCGTGTAATTCGAACGCTTGGCGATCCGAGCGCGGCGAGCGCGTCGCCGCTGGCGACGATGGATCTAGCGGCGGCGGCCCCCGTGGCGGTGGAGGCCGGGCGCGTCTTCGATATCGGCATCCGCACGATCGTGGACCATCCGGTCGATCGGCTCGTCATCGAGGATCCGTTGCCGGCGGGCTTCGAGGCGGTGGACACTACGTTTAGGACGACGCTAAAGGCCGTCGTCCCGCAGAGCGATAGCTGGCAGATCGATACAACGCAGATCTATCGGGATCGCATCGTAGCCTACGCGCAGCATCTGGACCCGGGCGTATACGACGTGCACTATCTCGTGCGCTCCGTCACGCCCGGTACCTTTACGTGGCCCGGCGCTCGAGCCTATCTGCAGGATGCGCCGGAAGAGTTTGGCCGTAGCGCGAGCAGTACGCTCGAGGTGCGGCCCACTGCCCTATGAGGCGAAACAGTAGAAGTTTGCGTGCGCCTTGCCGGTGATGAGGATGGTCTTGTTCGTAGCGTTGACCCAGTAGACGTACACGGCCTTGCCGCTACTACCGGTCTCGGTGACGTCGACCGTCAGCGGCGTCCCGCCTTTGCTGCTGTTCCAAACGTTGTTGAAGAGACAGCCGTTTTGACTGAAGGTAGTCGAGGCGCAAATATCGCCCGGCTTGCAAGACTTATCGGGCGAGATCGCTCCCGCCGAAATCATTCCCTGGCGCACGACCGTGGGGTGCGGTCCCATCGCGGGAGCGAGCGTGATTACGGACAAGAGAAGTGACGTAAGAAACATCGGTGTTGCGTATCTCCTTGCGATAGATATGTGGTTTGTCTACGAGTACCTTATCCGCTTTTGTTACGGCTGCCCGCAAGCAGGCGGACTCTTTTACACGATTTCTAATGCCCGAACAAGGAAGGTAGAGGGCGCTGCGCCCGGATTCCGTATATATTATTTTTAATACAATGAGAAGAGGAATCACGTCATGAGTACCTATCGGGCCCCGCTGCGCGACATGCAGTTCGCCCTCCGCGAGCTGGCAGGCATCGAAGAGCTGGCCAGGCTTCCGGGTTGCGAGGAGACCCTCGACGTGCTCGACTCGGTGATGGAAGAGGCGGCGGCCTTCGCCTCCGGCGTGCTGGACCCGCTCAATCGCATCGGCGACAAGCAGGGCTGCACCTGGAAAGCCGGCGACGTTACGACGCCGCCCGGATTCAAGGAAGCCTATAAGCGGTTTGCGGAGGCGGGCTGGATCGGCCTACCCGTCCCGGCCGAGTATGGCGGTCAAGGGCTGCCGCAGATCCTGCTCGGCCCGACGCTCGAGATGTGGAACGCCGCGAACATCGGCTTTGCCAACGGGCCGCTGCTAAACCAGGGTGCGATCGAGGCGATCGAGCTCGTCGGCTCCGACGAGCAGAAGAAGCGCTTTATTCCGAATCTCGTCTCCGGCAAATGGACCGGAACGATGTGCCTGACCGAGCCGCAGGCCGGCTCGGATCTCGCGCAAGTTCGCGCGCGTGCGGTCTCCGAGGGCGACCACTACTCGATAAGCGGAACCAAGATCTTCATCACGTTCGGCGAGCACGACATGGCGGAGAACATCATCCACTTGGTGCTCGCGCGGCTGCCCGGCGCGCCGGAGGGCACGAAGGGCATCTCGCTCTTCATCGTGCCGAAGTTCTTGGTGAACGGCGACGGCAGCCTCGGCGAGCGTAACGACGTCGTCTGTGCGAGCATCGAGCATAAGCTCGGCATCAACGGCAATCCCACCTGTACGCTCAACTACGGCGAAAAGGGCGCGGGTGCCGTCGGCTATCTCGTCGGCGAGCCCAACCGCGGCCTCGAGTACATGTTCATCATGATGAACGCCGCGCGTTTCTCCGTGGGCGTACAAGGCATCGCGCTGGCCGACCGCGCGTACCAGAGCGCGCTCGAATTCGCGCAGGAGCGCGTGCAGGGGCGCGCGCTGCCGCCCGGCTCGAAGGCCCCTGAGATTATCTTCAACCACCCGGACGTCCGGCGCATGCTGATGTACCAAAAGGCTAAGATTGAGGCGATGCGCGCGTTGGCATACGTGACCGCCGCCTCGCTCGACTTCGCCACGCGTCATCCCGACGAAAAGGTTCGCAAAGCGCACAAGGCGTTCGTGGAACTGATGATCCCGGTCGTCAAAGGATGGTGCACCGAGAGCGGAGTCGAGCTATGTTCGCTCGCGCTGCAGGTCTTCGGCGGAATGGGATACATCGAGGAGACCGGCATCGCCCAACACTACCGCGACGTCCGCATCCTTACGATCTACGAAGGTACGACCGGAATTCAATCGCTCGATCTCGTGGGACGCAAGCTGTTACGCGATATGGGCGCGACCGCGACGAGCGTCGGCAAGGCGATGGATGCGGTCGCCAAAGAGTGCGCCGCGCATTCGGACAAAACGGTCAAGCGGATCGGTGAGGCGCTACGCGAAGGACTCGTGACGCTCAACGAGACCTCGCAATGGATCGGCATGAGCGCAATGGGCGACCTCAACAAGGCCTTTGCGTGCTCGGTTCCTTACCTGCGTCTCTGGGGCACGGTTGCCGGCGGCTGGCAGATGGCGCGCGCCGCCGCGATCGCGGCCGCGAAGGTTGCCGCAGGCGATCCGGAAAGCGATTTCTATCGTGCGAAGCTCGCGACGGCGGCCTTCTATGCTACGCACGTGCTTTCGGAGTGCGCGTTCTATCGCCGGGCGATCGTCGACGGGTCCGGTGACGTGATGGCGCTCGATGAGGCGCAGTTCGCGTTGGACCGCAAGATGCCGCTGGGCGTTTAGCGTTCGTGATTCCGCAAGAGCCGCGTGATGACGTCCGCGTCATCACGCTCGACAATCCGCCGGTCAACGCGCTGTCCTTTGCCTATTGCGCGAAACTGAACGCCGAGCTCGTCGCGGCGCACGCCGACGAGGCCGTAGAGTGCGTCATTTTTACCGGCGCGAACGGCCTCTTCAGCGGTGGCGCCGACGTCAACGATTTCAACCGCGAGCCTCCTTCTGGAGCGGTTACGATTCGCGACATCATCGCGGCGATCGAGGCCAGCAGCAAGCTGCACCTCGCGGCAATTGATGGAAGCTGTCTCGGCGGCGGCCTCGAGTTGTCGCTCGTCTGCGACGATCGCGTTGCAACGATGCGCTCGAAACTTGGCTTGCCGGAGATCCGGCTTGGTCTCTTGCCGGGCGCCGGCGGAACCCAGCGACTTCCCCGATTGATCGGCGCGCGCGCCGCGCTCGAGCTCATGCTCAAAGGTTCGAGCGTTAGCGCGGAACGCGCCCTCGAGCTCGGGATTCTCGACGAAGTCGTCGACGGCGAGGTCATCGAACGCGCGACGGCGCTCGCGCGGTCGAGGCCGGCAAAACGGCGCGTCTCGCAGCTCGCCGTCACGATTGCGCCCGGCATCCCCGCGCAGGCCGGCCCGTTCGTCGTCGCGCAAGCGCACAAGACGGTTCCGCCTGAGGGCAACGGGGGATTTGCCGCCCACAAGCTTATCGACGCGGTGCAGGCGTCGGTCGAGCTGCCCTTTGCGTACGGCATCGCGCGCGAAGCGAGGCTCTTCGACGAGTTGGTGCGCTCGGGGCCGTCGCTGGCATTGCGCCACCTGTTCTTCGCCGAGCGCGAGCTTCCGAAGATCCCGTCCTTCGACGGAGCCTGTACTGAGCGAAGTCGAAGTGCTCAGGATGACAAGGCTAAGATTGAGCCGTTGCCGGTCGAACGGGCCGGCGTCGTCGGCGCGGGGACGATGGGAAGCGGTATCGCAATAACCTTCGCGCAGGCCGGCATTCCCGTGGTCGTCGTGGACACCAACGACGAAGCGGTCGACAAGGCGCGCCAGACCGTCATGGGCATGTTCATGTATCAGGTGCAGAAGGGACGCTTGTCGCAAGAGGAGGCGTGGCAGCGCGGTCAATCCATCAGCTTTACCGAGGACTGGAACGAGCTTGGCGAGGCGGATGTCGTCGTTGAAGCGGTCTTCGAGGACCTCGACGTCAAGCGCAGCGTCTTTCGCAGGCTCGACACGATCGTCAAGCCATCGGCGCTGCTGGCAACCAACACCTCAACGCTCGACGTCGATGCACTCGCCGCCGAGACGCAACGCCCCGATCGCGTGCTCGGGCTGCACTTCTTCGTGCCGGCGAACATCATGCCGTTGCTCGAGATCGTTCGCGGCCGCGGAACCTCGGCGCAGACGCTCGCGACGGCGTTTGCGCTCGGGAAGCGGTTGCGCAAGAAGGCCGTTCTCTCGGGCAACGCGTTCGGGTTCATCGGCAATCGCATGATCTTCGATTACGTCCGCGAGGCGACCGCCCTCGCCGAAGAGGGCGTGAGTCTATCGCGCATCGACGGCGTCATGAAAGCGTTCGGTTTTCCGATGGGGCCGTTCGCGATGAGCGATCTCTCCGGCCTCGACGTCGGCCTGCACATTCAAAGAGCGCGAGGTGCCGACGCGCCGCCACGTACGAACGTCCTCGAGCAGCTCGTCTCCCGGAAACGGCTCGGACAGAAAGCGATGGCGGGATTCTTCAAGTACGACAAGGCCGTCGGAAAAGGGCGCGAGCCGATCGCCGATGCCGAGGTCGAGGCGCTCTTCGCGCAGGAGGCTCGCCAAGCCGGCATCGCGGCGCGCTCCGTTACCGACGCTGAGATTCGCGAGCGCCTCGTCTACGCGCTGATCAATCGCGGTGCCTATCTGCTCGAGGAGGGAGTCGCGTTGCGACCCGGCGACATTGACGTCGTCTACGTTTATGGCTACGGCTTCCCGCCGCATCACGGCGGTCCGATGTGGTACGCGGATGAAGTCGGCCCGAAAAAGGTGTACGAGCGAATCCGCGCGTTTGAAAACGATTTCGGAGCGCAATGGAAGCCGTCGGGGCTGCTTGCGCGCGTCGCCGAGAGCGGCGGCAAGTTTGCCGACGCTCTACCTGCCGGTGAGATGGCTCGTGCCTGACGCGGTTATCGTTTCTGCCGCGCGCACGCCGATTGGCCGCGCGTTTCGCGGTGCATTTAACCAGACGGAGGGGGCAACGATGGCCGGGCACGTCGCGCGGCACGCGATGGAGCGGGCCTCGATCGCGCCGAGCGAAGTGGACGACGTTATTATGGGCTGCGGCCTGCCGGAGGGCGCGACCGGAAACAACGTCGGGCGAACCGCGGCGATGCGCGCGGGATGCCCGGTGACGGTTGCGGGACAGACGGTGAGCCGCTATTGCGCCTCCGGGCTCGACGCGATTGCGCTTGGAGCAAAACGCGTGATCGTTGACGGGGCGAAGGTGATCGTCGCGGGCGGCGTCGAGTCGATCAGTATGGTGCAGAACGAGCTCAACCTGCACTTTTTCGCTGAGGAGTGGTTGCTGCGCCACACGCCCGACCTGTACATGCCGATGCTCTACACCGCCGACAACGTCGCGAAGAAGTACGGTATTGTCCGCGAGCGCCAGGATGAATACGCGCTTCAGAGCCAGCAGCGCACGGCCGAGGCGCAGTCCGCGGGCCGCTTCAACGCCGAGATGGCTCCGATGCCGTCCTGGAAATATGTCGTCGATAAGGCGAGCGGCGTCGTTCGCGAAGAGCGCGTGGAGTTAATGAAGGACGAGGGCAATCGCCCCGATACGACGTTGCAGGCACTCTCCGCGCTCAAGGGCGCCGTGCCGGGCGTCGACGACACGAGCATCACCGCGGGCAACTCGTCGCAGCTCTCCGATGGCGCCGCGGCGGTGGTGGTTATGGACGCGGACGAGGCGAGGCAGCGCGGACTCGCGCCGTTGGGAATCTATCGCGGCTACGCCGTCGCCGGCTGCGACCCGGGGGAGATGGGAATCGGGCCGGTTTACGCGGTTCCGAAACTGCTTTCGCAGCACGGCTTGAGCATTTCCGAGATCGGCCTGTGGGAGTTAAACGAGGCGTTCGCCGTGCAAACCGTCTACTGTCGCGATACGCTCGGAATCCCGAACGATCGCTTCAACGTCGACGGCGGCGCGATCTCGATCGGTCATCCTTACGGGATGAGC
>JBAPZS010000053.1:0-3443 GCA_049285355.1 Candidatus Cybelea sp.
GCGCGAGCCGTCGCCGCGACGGGACGAAGTCGCGCAACCGGAGCCGGCGGCGGAGCCGTTGCCGGGGCGGCGGGTTTTGGAGCGGGTGCTTTGGCCGGGGCTGCGGCAGCGGCTGGGGGCGACTTCAGCGGTTCGGCCGGTTTCCCGGGCGCTTTGAGCAGAACGGTCCGCACCAGATCCGCGATCTGGTCCGGTACGACGCTCAGCTGGTTTTTCGCCTCAAAGACGCCCCCCAACCGTTCGTTGAAAAGCGTCGTCAGTTCTTTTGAGGTGAGCCCGACCTCTTTGGCGAGCTCGAATATCCGTACTTTTCCGGCCAAGTTCACTCTCGAGCGAAAGGCGCCCGAGTCCCATCAGTTGGAGTGCGCGGAGCCCCAACCGACGGCTTGGCTCCGCTAGGTAATCAAAGGTTGACCCTCATCGGAGGGTATGGTCGTCACGCGACATCAGCGTTCTTTTTCTCTCATAGGGCTTCTTATTAAACCATATTCGACCGCCGCCGTGCCAAGCCCCGGATACCGTTTGTTTTTGACGGCGCGCTGCACGCACTCCGGCGAGCAGAGGTAGGCACCGCGCCCCGCTTGCTTGCGGCCGCCTCGCGAATCCGGATGCCAACCCACGGGCGTGCGTACGAATCGCGCCAGCTGGGATTGCACGAATTGCTGCCGGCAGCCCACGCAGGTGCGGACCGGCAACCGGCGTTCGTTAGGTTTCGTCGTTCCCTAAACGCTCCCGGCGGAACTCTTCCAGCTTGCGAATCAGTTCCGCATCGATGCCCTCTGCCGCCGGAGCCGCTTCGGCTGCCTCAACCGCATCTTCCGCCGGCGCCTCCGCGTTCGCGCGCTCGTCGCGCTCGACCAGATAACGCTCCCGCGCCGCGGCGGCTTCGCTCTCGCTGGCGATGTCCAACCGCCAGCCCGTAAGCCGCGCGGCGAGCCGAACGTTCTGACCGTCCCGTCCGATAGCCAAGGAGAGCTGGTAGTCCGGAACGATGACCATCGCGACGCCGTCATCCTCGAAGAGCTCGACGCCGATCACCTTCGCGGGCGCCAAGGCATTCATAATGAAGTTTGCCGGGACGGCATCGTAGCGGATGATGTCGACCTTCTCACCGCGCAGATTATCCGTCACGTTGGCAATTCGGCTTGACTTCGGACCCAAACAGGCTCCGATCGGGTCGACTTCGGCCCGATTGCTCTTCACGGCAACCTTGGAACGGCCGCCGGGATCTCGAGCGATCGCCATGATCTCCACGGTCCCGTCGGCAATCTCGGGAACCTCCAGCTCCAGCAACCGCTGAACTAAACCTTCGGCCGCGCGCGAAAGCATGACTTGCGGACCCTTCGGCGACTTCTTCACGTCGAGGACGTAAGCGCGAATGAAATCGTTGATCCTATAGGCTTCACCGGGAACTTGCTCGTCGAGATACATCACCGCCTCGTCGCGGCCTTCGAGCGTCACGTACATATTGCGCTGCTCGTATCGCTGCACCGTTCCGGTGACGAGATCGTTGAGCTTACGAACGTACTTGTTGTAGACCGTATCGCGCTCGGCTTCGCGAATGCGCTGCACGATGACTTGCTTAGCGGTTTGCGCGGCGATGCGTCCGAAGTCTTTCGGCGTGACCTCTTCGTCGAAGAAGTCGCCGACTTGATAGGGCGTGCCGGCCTCCTTCACGGAGACTTCCAGCTTCGGATCGGTAACCTCGTCGACGACGGAACGGCGGTGGAAGACGCGATAGGCGCCGCTTTGCCGATCTACGATGACGATCGCGTTGGACTCGCTGCCGAAGTGCCGCTTATAGGCGGTCAGCAGCGCCGCTTCGAGCGCTTCGAGCAGCATCTCGAACGAGATGTTGCGCTCCCGCGCGATGAAGTGGAGAACGTCGATGAGTTTGTCTTCAGTTCCGGTCTGTTCAATGGTTGCCATGCAGTTGTTTCCGTTGTTGTTTGTCACGCCGCAGATCGAGGCGTACATCGTATTCCAGGTTCGCAGACTTGATCGTAGCCATCGGCAGTAAGAGCTCGCCCGTGTCGGTCTCCATGACTACCGTCTCGCCGCGCAGGCCCCGTAGCATCCCGCGGTGCGTCTTCCCGCCCTTGACCGTCAACGAGGTCACGACGCGCGCGCGCGACCCCGCAAAGCGCTCGTAGTCGGCAGGCCGAACGAGCGGCCGGTCGAGACCGGCCGATTCGACCTCCAGGCTGTACCCGGCGTCGAGAGCGGCGAGATTCGCATTGATGCGGGCGGCGAGGCGTTCGCACAACGCAAGATCCGCGCCGCCGGGCGCGTCGATCGTGACGCTAAACTCGGCAGTTCCACGAACCGATCGCGCGCGATGTTGCACGATTTCGAGGCCTTCGAAGGCCTTATCGTGCACGACGGCGTCCAACTCGCGCTCGAATGCCGCGGCAATATCGCCCTTCATCGTAGTTAGTACTCGCCAATTTACTCTTTGAAGCAGCGAAGCGCGGGACAAAACCCACGCTCCTCTTGAATCCGCCATTAGGATAGCGAAAAGGACGACGGGCCGCAACCCCACGTGGGCGCGGCCCCTCGCTCTGTTCTACGATGTTGCGATTTGGCGCGCCGCCGGAAATCGTCCGGCTGCCGAGGGCGCTACAAGGCGTCCGTTTACTCGGCGCGTGCTTCGCGGGCTCGATGGCCCGGGGGATCTTGCGGTTTCAACCGCCCTCCTTGGTACTGGTGAAGCGTGCCGGAGACTCCGGCACGCTTAAATCGTAGTGCGACTTTGGTCTGAGCGCAAGCGGGAAACGCGCTATGTCACGGCGACGAAGCGGGCGACGGTGCGTAGGGTACCAAACGCCGGCCGTCGCACGCCTGCGAAACCATCCCGTCCACGATCGGCGCGATGCCCGATCCGAACGGACTCAAGGGCGCGTTATTTTGCGGCCCGCCGCCAATGGTCACCTGCGTGCCGTTTGCGGAGTCGCCGCCGTGTACGTTGCTGTGCACGATACTCGAATCCGGACCGGCGGCATCGGCGTAGCCACCGCGCATCGCCTGGGGATATCTTACGAGCCATCCGGTGCAGATCGTCGTCGGACCCTCTTTATGCGCGGCAACAACCCACATCCTTACCAGAGCCTCGCTGCCCGTCCCGCGCACTTCGTAGATGTACTTGGTGCGTGCGAGGACATCCGGCGGTGGCGTCGGCTCCAAACGACCGCGTAGCGAATAGGTCGGCGTGTATTGCTTGGTCGTCGGATTCACCGGATTATTGGGAAGCATCGCTCGCAGTTTTGCGTTTATATCCGGCGAGCTCGGCTTTTTTGGCGACGCGGTTGCGCGCGCGGCCGGTGACGGCGTCGGTCGAACCGCGATCGGCCGCGGCGCGGCGGGTTTTGCCGCCGGTCCGTTTCCGGACCGTGGTCCGGGAGAGGCGCCGCCGCTCGGCGCCGGCTTCGGCGCGGTCCCGGCGG
>JBAPZS010000054.1:0-4566 GCA_049285355.1 Candidatus Cybelea sp.
TCTCTACCGAGTGCGCAGCGTGGATAGCGTCGCAGCGGAGATGGCGCGCGCGAAGGAGCTGTTCCCCGAGGTCAAAGAGTTTTTCTTTGACGACGACACGCTCACGGATAACGGTCCCCGCGTCGAGGAGATCGCGCGACGGTTGGGGCCGCTTGGAATCACTTGGTCGTGCAACGCGAAGCCGAACGTCCCGCGCGCGACGCTGGAGATTATGAGGGCCAACGGTCTGCGCCTCTTGCTGGTCGGTTACGAATCGGGCAATCAGCAGGTGCTCAACAATATGAAGAAAGGGACGCGCCTCGACATCATTCGCCGCTTCTCTAAGGACTGCCGCGAGTTGGGGATCAAGGTGCACGGCACGTTCATTCTCGGCATGCCCGGCGAGACGCCGGAGACGATCAACGAGACGATCGACTTTGCCTGCGAGATGGATCCGGAGACGATCCAGGTCTCGCTGGCCGCGCCCTATCCGGGAACGTATCTCTACAAACAGGCGCAGGAGAACGGCTGGCTCGAGGTTTCGGACGGTTTAGTCGACACGCATGGCGTGCAGCATGCCGCGCTCAACTATCCCGGTCTGCCCGCGACGTTGATGTTCGAATCGGTCGACGAGTTCTATCGCCGCTTCTATTTCCGGCCGCGCAAGATGTTTGCGCTGCTGGGCGGCATGATCGGCGATCGCCACGTAATGAAGCGCCGCGTGCGCGAGGGCAAGGAGTTCTTCGCGTTTCTTCGCGAGCGCAAACGCGAAGAGAAGGCGGCATCTCGAGAACGCGTGCCCGCCACCGTCTCATCCTGATCCCTTCGGCACGCAGCAAGCAAGCGTTCATTTTGTAGGTACGGGCGTCCCCGCATTCGGCGGCATCCGCCGAGTTGTGCGAGTCGGCTGTGCGGGTGTGCGTTACGGCGGTCGCCGTTCGGCATCATGATGGCATAAGCGACAGGGGCACATGCCCTTGCGTGCTTATAAGGAGCGCTTCCAATGACTATGTCGAACTTGGCCCGACTCGTCGCCGGCATTTCGACGGCCGTGGCCATCCTCACCGCATGTAACGGCGGACCCGAGTCACAATTCGCGCCGGCCGAACCGGTCCCGCAGACGACGCAGCCGGCCGTAGCTCACTCACCCTTAGACGCCCTCGAGCCGCTGCGACGGAATAGAAAATCGGACCTCATCTATGTGTCCGCCCAAGGCAGCGGCTACATTTATGTCTTTACCTACCCGGGGCTCCAGCTTTCACTGTTTGCTCTCCCCGCACCAAAAGAAACAGCTGAGGGGTTCTGCAGCGACCGCAAAGGTAACGTCTGGGTGGTCGAGTCGCTGGGCGTCTTTGAATACGCTCACGGCGGAAATTTGCAGATCGCAGGGTTCCTCGAATCGGGCGATCCCTTCGGCTGTGCGGTGAATCCGACGAACGGAAACTTGGCCGTTGCGAACTTCGACCCCCCTAATCAAGCAACCGTCGCGATCACGGACCCCAAGACGGCTGGCCCTTCGGGAGGATGGAAGCTGTACACGGATTCCGCGTTCCAAGGCTTCGTGTATTGCGGCTACGACGACGAGGGCAATCTCTTCGTCAGTGGATACACCGCGAGCAACCTGATCGGTCTCGCGGAGCTTCCCAAAGGCGCGTCGACGTTCACGAACCTCAAGGTGCGCCAGCCACTGTACGGGGCCGCCGGCGTGCAGTGGGACGGCAAATACCTCGCCGTGGGCGACGGAAAGTCTACGGTTTATCAATTCTCGATCGGCAAGGGCAAAGCGACGAAAAAAGGCAGCACCTCGCTGGGGGGCGCCCAGGAGGTCTATCAGTTCTGGATCCAAGGGAAGCATATCTTCGGCGCGGACTATGGCTCCAGTAGCGTCGGCATTTGGAAATACCCGGCCGGCGGCAGCGCGCTCAACACGATCAAGGGGATCAATAAGCCGCTCGGAATAACGATTAGCCGCGCGAAGTAGTCCGTTAGACGTAGCGTAGCGTGCTTAGGATGAGGAAAGTTTAAGCACGCTTACGCTATAGGCGCCAAGCGTGAGCGGGACGCTCGTCCCGACGGTGCCGAGGCTTTTCGTGACCGGGCCGATCCATCTGTTCTCCTTTGATTCGTCGTACTGCGTCTTTCCGTAGACGGAAAGCGTAGCGCTGAAGCTGCTCTTACCGGAGTTGCTCACACGCGCGTCGACGGCGATTGGTTTGGGCCGGTTGTTAAAGAGCACCAACGCATAGCCATTCGCTTCTGCAAATCCATAGGCGCGAACGGCGGGCGATATGGATCCCGGTACGCTGACCTTGCGGACGTACGATCCCGCCGGCACCTGGCTCGCGAAGAGCGCCATCACGCGCGCGGTCGGAAACGGCGTACCGCCAGGAATCTTCGGCGTGTCGGGGCAGCTCTCGTATCCGTCGGGGAGGCCGTCCGAGAAGAGGGCTTCGGTGCCGAAGTTCTGCCATCCGTAGAGCTTCTTTGAAAAGTCGCCGGTCTCGTCGCAACTGCCGTAAGCCAGCCACCACGTTGCCATTGGAACCCCGGCGTCCAGGATCGTTCCGAGCATCTGCCCGAGATACAATCCGTTGACGATCGAGACCGATTGCTTTCCCTCTAGGCCCGCATCGTTGTTGAACTCACCGAAATAGATGGGCACGCTCTTAGCCAGGCCGGCGGCGTTCATCTCTGTTCGCAAACCGGTGAGATCGGTCGCGAAGTTGTCGACGTCGGGGCCGAGAAGCTCCTTGTCGCTGTCAACGTTATACTCTGGATAGTAGTGCAGCTCGACGAAATCGAACGGCTGCGCTTGCTTCAACACGACGTCGTTCCACGCGGTATCGCTGGGCAGGTCGACCACGACGCCGACCTTCGCTTTCGAATCGGCGTGCTTGACCGCGGGATAGTAGCCGGTGCGCACCGCGTCGGAGTACGTCGCCGGATCGTGCGCGCGTTTATGCAGATCGTACTCCCACGAGCCGTAAACCTCGTTGCCGACGGTCCAATACGCGACGTCGTAACCGCGCTTCTTCGCTTGCGCTACCCACGCGCCGGCTTCGCTCGGTTCGCCGCCGCCGTCGCAGGCGCGATTGCTGCCGTAGTTCAGCGTGATGGCGACGTCGAGGTGCAGCGGCGTCGCGGTGTGCCGCATCAGTTTATCGAACGTCGAGCCCGGCCAGATGTAGCCCGAGTCGTTGCAAAGCGAACCGCCATGCTCCCAGTGATACGTGTCGGACTCCGAGCCGCCGGGAAAGCGCACGAGTTTGATGCCGCTCTTGCGCAGCGACGGGTTGACGAAAGTTTGCCCGAAGTCGAACCAGGTAGGGATCGAGGCGCCGTAAGCATCAGCGGCGACGGCCGGACCGTCGGAACGCGCATCGAGTACGATCGAAGGGACCTGCATCCGAACTGCCGGCTCGACCGTTGCAGTGGGAATCGTTCGAGCCGCCGTACACGAGGCGGCAAAGATGGAAATGAGAACGCCGCCGGCCAACAATCGCAGTCGCACGCGAACCTTCTTTGCCAAAGTATATCTCAGTCGCCTGGTGGCGGCGGGTGTGCGCGATTGACGAACATACGTTCGCATGGTAGAGTCGATGCCGTGGAGAGGCGAAGCGTCACGTGAGCTGGCTATCGCGGCTGCGCTCCTCCCTCGGACGCGCGCGCGAGGTTCTTTCGGCCGTCGCCCGCCTCGGCTCGCCGCAGCGTCCTCTAACGGCCGAGTTCTGGGACGAGCTCGAGGAGACGCTCATCGTCGCCGACTTTGGGGTGCCGACGACCGCGAAAATCATCGTCGGTCTGCAGACCGTTGCCAAACAAGAAGAGTGGAAGACGACCGATTTGGTCATCGCGCGATTCCGCAAAGACGTCGAACGCTTTCTGACCCTTCCAAACGCCGAACTGCAACTGGGGGCACCTCCGGCCGCGATCCTCGTCGTCGGCGTCAACGGCAGCGGCAAGACCACGACGATCGGCAAACTCGCCGCGCGACTGCATAAAAAAGGAAAGCGCGTCATGCTGATCGCGGGCGATACGTTCCGAGCCGCCGCCGCCGAGCAGCTCGCCGTCTGGGCCGAGCGCAGCCAAAGCAGCCTCGTGCGCGGCACCGAGGGCGCAGACCCCGCGTCGGTCGTCTTCGATGGTCTGCGCGCCGCAAAGGCGCGCGGTGTAGACGTTGCCATCATCGATACGGCGGGCCGGCTGCAAACCAAGGCCAACCTCATGGAGGAGCTAAAGAAGATGCGGCGCGTCATCGAGCGCGAACTGGGCGGGCCGCCGGCGGAGACGCTTCTCGTTATCGACGGAACGAGCGGGCAGAACGCGATCTCGCAAGCGAAGCTCTTCAACATGGCGACCGAGCTGACGGGCATCGTAATAACGAAGCTCGACTCTACCGCAAAAGGCGGGGTGCTCGTTGCCATCGTGAACGAGCTGGAGATTCCGATCAAGCTCGTCGGACTCGGCGAGGCGGCCGACGACCTGCGCGACTTCATCCCCGCTGAATTCATCGATGCGCTCTTTGACGACGGCACGGAGGCCGCCGTATCGCTGTAATCTTACTTTGGAGAATGCCATACCCTTGGC
>JBAPZS010000055.1:0-14317 GCA_049285355.1 Candidatus Cybelea sp.
ATCGAGGACCTCGCCGACAACGACAGGGGCGAAATCGAAGCCCGCTAGGGGGTGGGGTAGTGGGTTTCGTCTCCGTACGGCAAAAACAGCGTATACTCGCGCTGGAAGCGCAGCTTCACGAAGCCGGTCGGACCGTTGCGGTGTTTGGCGATGATGAACTCGGTCATATCCGGCTCTGAGGCTTCGGGATTGTAGTAACCGTCGCGGTAGAGGAAAGCGACGACGTCAGCCTCTTGCTCCAAGCTGCCGCTGTCGCGCAGGTCGGCCAGCATCGGACGCTTCTCACTGCGGATCTCGACGCCGCGGTTGAGCTGCGCCAGCGCGACGATCGGTACGTCTAAGTCCTTCGCCGTTATCTTGAGCGACCGGCAAATCTCCGAGAGCTCCTCGTTGCGATTGGCGTTGCGCGCGAGGACGCCGGGACGGACGAGCTGCAGGTAGTCGATAAATATCGCGGCCAGACCGACGGTGGATTTCAGGCGGCGGCACCGGCTGCGAACGTCGCTTATCGTCAGCGCTCCAGTGTCGTTCAAGTAGATCGGAAGCTCGTTGAGCGTTCCCATCGCACGAGAGATGTCTTCCCATTGGTGCTGCTTGATGTTGCCGCGGCGCATGTCGTTCATTGAGATGCGCGCTTCGGCGCAGATCAGGCGCTGGATTAGCTCGTTGTTCGACATTTCCAAGGAGAAGAACGCGATCGGCTCGCCGGCCTCGCGCGCCGCGGCGACGGCCATATTGAGCGCAAAGGAGGTCTTGCCCATTCCCGGCCGCGCCGCGACGATGACGAAGTTGCCGGGCTGGAAGCCGGTCGTCATCGCATCGATATCGCGGAAACCGGCCGTAAGCCCGGTGCGATCGCCGCGCATGTGAAAGAGCCGATCGATGTGATCGAACGCATCCTTCATCAGGCGGTTGACGGGCATGAACTCGGTCATCCCGCGGCGCTCGTTGATCTTGTAGATCAGCTGTTCCGAACGGTCGACGGATGCCGAAACGTCCTCCTCGCCCTCGTAGCCGAGCTGCGTTATCTCTGACCCGGCGTGGATGAGCGAGCGCAACACCGATTTTTCGCGCACGATCGTCGCATAATAGCGGGCCGAACCGGCGGTCTGCACCGTATCCATCAAGGCGCTGATGTACGATAGGCCGCCTACGCGCTCCAGCAGGTTGCGCTGTCGCAGCTCTTCGGAGACGGTGATCTTGTCGACCGGCTCTCCGCGCTCAAACAGATCGACCAACACGGCGAAGATCGTTTCGTGCACGTGGGCGTAGAAATCGGATGGCCGCACGATCTCGCCGACTGCTGCAAGCATCTCGCGGTCGACCAGCACCGAACCGATGACCGCCATCTCCGCCTCGAGATTATTCGGTGGAATGCGATCTATCGCGGAACGAAGCGGTTGAACCGTCATAAGCGTCGACCCGCTGTCCTTCGCGTCGGCGGTGAACGCCTTGTGGGTCGCTTGTGCATAAGGAAAAAATTATGTGACTAGTGTGCCAGACGTGATGGCACTGAGATCGGGCGGCGTTAGCGCCGGCGACGTTTTGGCAGGTCTCGCAGAACTTGTGCGACGCTCGAAACCGGAACGACCGTCAGTCCGCTCAGCGTGGCATCAACCTCCCGCGCGTTCTCCTTCGGAATTAGCACGTGCCGCATACCGGCCTGACGCGCCGCATACAGCTTCTCGATGATCCCGCCGACCTCACGCACCTTACCTTGGATCGAAAGCTCGCCGGTAATTGCGAGATCCTGCGGAATCGGGGTCTTCGTAACGGCCGAGTAGAGCGCGAGAAAGATCGCGAGGCCCGCGGACGGGCCGTCGATATTGCCTCCCCCGACGACGTTGATATGCAGGTCGAAGTCGGCGACGTCAATGCCCGTTACGGCGCGCAGCACGCTGGTCGCATTGAAGACCGAGTCTTTAGCCATCGAGCCGGCCGTATCGTTGAAGCGGATCGTCCCTTTACCGTCCTGCGATGCCGGAAAAGCGACGGCCTCGATCTCGATGATGCTTCCTAAGTGATGCAGCACCCCGAGCCCAAAGCTCTTGCCGATCTCACGCGTGGCGCGTCCCTTTACCTGCGTCGTGCGGACCAACCGGCTCGTGCGCACGACGGCGCGGACGTCCTCTTCGAGAATTGACGGATTCTTAAGTGGATCGCGCTGGGCTTTGCCCGGATAGAGGCGGTAAAGCGCCTGACCGTACGCGTCGGCGATGATTTGCACCGCTTTACGACCCTCGATCGTATAGGATGCGATAAGCTGCGCGACGCCTCGCACGGCCTTGGCACCCAGACGGCGGATCGCGCTTTGGACGATGGAGACGATCTGGTGCTGCGTCAGCGGCGAAAAGAATATCTCGGCGCAGCGCGATCGGATCGCCGGATCGATATCGTCCGGCTCCCGCGTCGTGGCGCCGATCAGAATGAAATCGGCCGGGGCTCCCTCTCGAAAGAGGCGCTTGACGTACTCCGGAACGTTGGGAGCCGTGTCGTCGTAGTACGACGACTCGAACGTCACGCGCTTGTCTTCAAGTACTTTGAGCAGCCGCGACTGGAGCGGGCCGTCCATCTCGCCGATCTCGTCGATGAAAAGCACGCCGCCGTGAGCGCGCGTTACCAAGCCCAGCTTCGGCTCGGGGACGCCGGACTCGGCAAACTCGCGGCGGCTGCCCTGATAGATTGGATCGTGGACGCTGCCCAAGAGCGGGTTGACCGTCTCGCGCGGATCCCACCGCAGCGTCGTTCCACTGGCTTCCACGAACGGCGCGTCCTTGGCAAACGGCGTGTACGGGCGCGACTTCGCCACTTCGAGAGCGAGGCGCGCGACCGTCGTCTTACCGACACCCGGCGGTCCGTAAAGGATGGCGTGCTGCGGATACGGCGAGCTGATCTTCGCGAGCAGCGCTCGAATCGCCGACTCCTGCCCGACGACCTCACGCAGCGTCTGCGGCCGCAACCGCTGCAGAGCCGACGCGGAGAGGTGACGCGCCGAGAGGGCTTCGAGCTCTTCGAGCTTCGCCTGCGATGCCGGCGTCTCGGGGCCGCCCGTCTCGCGCAGCGCTTCGAGCTTGAGATCCTTGACGTACTCCTGGTGGCGCTCGGTCATCTTCTCGTTCACGCGCCGCTCGATCGCCTCTTCGGCGTGCCTTTGCGCGATCACGTCGGCCATCGCTTCCTCGATGTCGGCGATCGCTTTACGTTGTTGCGCGCGAGTCGTCGCACGGTCCAGCGTCGGGTCCTCAAAAACGAGGCGCTGCAGGCCGCAAAGGCGGTCTGGTAAATTCTGCGAGCGCATCATCTTCAGCGCGCTCACTTTGCCGGCTCGCAAGACGACTTTGTCCTGCCCGAGCACGGAGCCGAGCATCTCGTAAAGCGCGCTGACGTACCTGCTCAACTCGTCCTCGGCGCCGAACTTGCGCCGAAAGCGCGCCGCGTATGCCTGTTGCACCGGTGGGGACTCCTTACGCCGCTACGACGTCCACCATGGCTTTGGCGACGACGCTCTTGTGGAGCTTGATCTCGACGGCGTAGGATCCGAGCGCCTTGATCTGGTTGCCGAGGTCGATTTTATGCTTGTCGATCTCGACCGAGAGCGCACCGGCGATCGCCGATGCGACGTCGGCGTTGGTGATCGCCCCGAAGAGTTTGCCGTTGCCCCCCGCCTTCGCGCGCACGGCCAGCTTCGCCGACTCGATGCGCGCCGCCAGGGCTTGGGCGTCGGCCAACTCCTGGGCCGCCCGGCGCTCTCTCGCCCGATGCTGGGCGTCGAGCTGCGCCAGCGCGCCTTTGTCGGCCTCGCCGGCGAGCTTGCGCGGCAGCAGAAAGTTGCGGGCATAGCCGTCGGCGACGTCAACGACGTCCCCCTTCCTGCCGAGCGCTTTGACGTCGCTCAAGAGGACGAGTTTCACGAGGCTATTCGGAACCGAAGGGAAGGAAGGCGATCAGGCGAGCCCGCTTGACGGCCACGGTCAGCATGCGCTGATGCTTAGCGCAGTTACCCGAGATGCGGCGCGGCACGATCTTGCCACGCTCGGAGACGTATTTCCTCAGCCGCCCGGTGTCGCGGTAGCTCACCGCGATCGCCCGATCGATGCAAAAACTGCACGGCTTACGCTTGGGACGCCGGTCTTTGACGGCGCGCTTGATTTTGGTCTTGGTCGGCATGGTGTCCTTTTCGACTAGGTGGATGCCGGTCTCGCCGGTCCTAACGGGCGGCGAAACCCTAGCCAGGTGGGGCGACGGTTCGCACCACCACCGGCCGCAGACGTGCCCCGGGCTGGATTTCGGAACGTATGTTCGGATTGTCCGGCGACCGCTCCTGGTGACTCTTGGGCGGGATGCCGTGACGCTTGCCCTTCTTTAGTGTATAGTAAAGCGGTTCGAGGCTGAAGCCCGCAAAGGTTCCACAGGTACTGTAGCGAGTCGGATCCGGAGAACAACCTTACTTAATCAGGAGATTCACTCGCTCAATGTATACAGACGAAATGCTCACCTGCGTTGACTGCGGACAGCAGTTTGCGTTCACCGCCGGCGAACAAGAGTTTTTCGCAATGAAAGGCTTTACCAATAAGCCTAGCCGCTGCACGGACTGCCGTTCAGCCCGCAAGGCCGGTCGCGCCCCCAATGGTGGGGGTGGCGGCGGCCGCAGCAGCCAGCGCGAAATGTTCAAGGCCACGTGCAGCCAATGCGGCGGCGTCGCCGAGGTTCCGTTTCAGCCACGCGGCGACAAGCCGGTTTATTGCCGCGATTGCTTCGCGGGCCGGCAGTCGTACCGCTAGACACCGCTAAACAAGCGTAACCTGGAAGAGGGCCTGCTTTCGGCAGGCTCTCTTTTGAATAGGAGGCCCGGGCTTGGCTGCGAACGGAGCAACGCAAATGGATCGATGGGCACGGTACGGCACCGGCGCCGGGCTGGCCGCCATTCACCTTGGCGCGCTCGCCGCATTTGTGCCGGCGCTCTTTCATTTTTCGGATATTGCCGTCGCATCGATCATCGCATACCTAACCGGAGTCCTGGGCGTAACGCTCTGCTACCATCGCGTTCTGACGCATCGGAGCGCGCGGCTGCGCAAGCCGCTGGAGTATCTCTTTGCCGTCTTTGGGACGCTCGCGCTACAGGGCGATCCGATTCGCTGGGTAGCCGTTCACCGCAAACATCACGCCCACGCCGACGACGAAGGCGACCCGCATAACATCCGCTTCGGCTTTCGCTGGGCGCACGTCGACTGGCTTTACCGCCAGAACATTGCCATGCCGTCGGACGAAGAGATTGCGCGATACGCCTCGGATCTGTACGCGCAACCATTCTACCGGGCGTTGCAACACTTAGCGCTACCGCTTCAACTCGTCTTGGGTGGGGTGCTCTTCTTTTTCGGCGGTTGGGCGTGGGTCGTCTGGGGAGTCTTCGTTCGGCTCGTATTCAGCTACCACTCGACCTGGCTAGTGAACAGCGCCGCGCATATGCTCGGCTACCGATCCTACCGCACAACCGATTGTTCGACCAACTGCTGGTGGGTCGCGCTGCTCTCGTTCGGAGAGGGCTGGCACAACAACCACCACGCCTTCCCGTTTTCGGCGCGCCACGGGTTACGCTGGTTCGAGATCGACGTGACATGGTGGCACTTCAAACTCTTGGCCTTCCTACGGCTTGCCGACCGCATCCGGATTCCAAGCGACGTGATGCGGCGCAAACTCGCCTTTGCAAACGTACGCTCGTTTGCGAGGGCCCCTGATTGCTCCCAGGGGCCGGCCTAAATCGGGGCTTTCGAAGGCATAATCTCTGCGCTTGGAGCAGTTCCACACTCGAGGAGAACGGTCATGAACAAGCAACTCGCGCAATGGCAGCGCCCCGACTTTCAAGAATATCCGCTCGGCGCCGAGGTTACGGCGTACCTTAGCACGCCGCAGCGGGAACCCAAGCTCTAAGTACCCCTCAGAACCACGCCCGACTCCGGCCTCGTCGCGCGGCTTCACGCGGTCGGCGAGGAACGTTACCACGACAAGCATCCGTTTCATCAACGGCTTGTCGCTGGGACGCTCGACCGTGCCCAGGTGCAGTCGTGGGTCGCAAACCGCTACTACTACCAAAAGCAGATCCCCGTGAAGGACGCGGCTGTTCTCGCCAACCTGCCCTCGGGCGCCTATCGCCGAGCCTGGATCGCGCGCGTCTACGACCACGACGGCACCGGCGATGGCAGCGACGGCGGTACCGCGTCTTGGTTAGCGCTCGCGCGTGCCGTCGGTCTCGACGAAACGGACGTGCGCTCCGAGCGCGCGGTCGCGCCGGGTACGCGCTTTGCCGTCGATGCCTACGTGACGTTTGCACGAACGCGCCCGTGGCTCGAGGCGGTGGCCTCGTCGCTTACCGAACTCTTTGGCCCGCCGGTGATGGAGCGCCGGGTCGCGGCGATTCTGGAGAAGTATCCCTGGATCGATCGCTCGGGGCTCGCCTATTTCGAGAAGCGAGTTCCACTGGCAAAACGCGACGCCGAGTCGGCCCTCTCCTGGGTGTTGCGCGAAGCCACGACGCCCGACGCGCAGGAGCGCTGCGTCGCGGCGCTGCGGTTCAAGTGCGACGTCCTCTGGTGCATCCTCGACGCAACCGCACTTGCCTGCGGGGTCTTCAAGTGAACCCCGGCGCGCGGCCGCGTCTCGGTAAGGGCATCAAGCTCCGGCACGATGGCGACGGAAGCGTGATGCTGCTCGTTCCGGAGGGAGTACTCGTTCTCAACGACTCCGCGGCCGCGGCGCTGGAGCTGGTGGACGGCGAGCACACGCTCGCAGAGATCGTTGCAGCCGTCATCGAGCGCTTCGACGTGAGCCCGCAGCTTGCGCAGGACGAGCTTGCGGAGCTGTTTGGGCGGCTCGAGGAGCGTGGGTTCGTGAAATGACGGCGGCGCCGCGTCCTCTGTCGCTGCTCTGCGAGCTGACCTATCGCTGCAACCTGCAGTGCCCGTACTGCTACAACCCGCTCGCGCTCCAGGCATACCGCGACGAGCTAACGACGCAAGATTGGGAGCGCGTCCTGCGAGAGGCTGCCCACCTCGGCGTGGTTCAAGCGCATCTCTCCGGCGGCGAACCGACCCTGCGGAACGATCTCGCGACGCTCGTCGGCGTCGCCGCCGATCTCGGGATCTACACGAATTTGATCACGCAGGGAACCTTTCTCGACGACGCCCTGCTCGATCGCTTGATCGCCGCCGGGCTCGACCACGTGCAGATCAGCATTCAGGCACCGCAGGCGGAGCTGGCCGACGGCATCGCGGGCGCGGTCGTGCACGAGCGGAAGGCGGAAGCGATACGACGGGTCCTCAAGCGCGAGGTAGCCTTAACGCTCAACTGCGTGCTTCATCGGTCGAACCACGACTCGATCGAGGCGACCATCGATTATGCACTCCGAGCGGGAATCCGGCGGCTGGAGCTGGCGAACGTGCAGTTTTACGGCTGGGCGTATCGCAACCGTGCGGCGCTCATGCCGACGCTGGAGCAGGTTCGCCACGCCGAGGAGGTGGTCGCCGCCGCGCGCGAGCGCCTGCGCGGAGCGTTGGAGATTGTCTACGTTCGTCCCGACTACTTCGACGATTTTCCCAAACCGTGCATGAACGGCTGGGGGAGTCAGTTCCTAACCGTAACGCCCAATGGATACGCGCTGCCGTGTCCCGCAGCCAGCAGTATCACGACGATGACGTTCGAGAACGTGCGCGAGCGCGCGTTGGGAGAGATTTGGCGCGACTCTCCATCGTTCACCCGGTATCGCGGTACCGCGTGGATGCCCCAACCCTGCCGCTCGTGCGAGCGCCGCGAGCTGGATTGGGGAGGCTGCCGGTGTCAAGCATATTTGGTCACCGGCGACGCGGGCGTCACCGACCCCGCGTGCTCGCTCAGTCCGAACCACGCCGCCATCGTGGCTTTGCGCACGGGAGGAGCACAAGAGGCGCTGGTCGCGCGCCGAGCGTGATCGTTCGGGTCCTCGGCTCGGCCGCCGGCGGCGGCGTGCCCCAATGGAACTGCGGCTGCCCTAACTGCTCCGCCGCACGAACTGGGCGCCAACCACGACGCACGCAATCCAGCCTTGCGGTCAGCACGGACGGCAGGCGCTGGCTCTTGCTGAACTGCTCGCCCGATATCGCGGCACAGATCGAAGGTTTCGCGCCGTTGTGGCCGCGCGGACGGCGCGGCACGCCAATCGCCGGCATGCTGCTAACGGATGCCAACGTCGATCATATCGGCGGTTTATCGGTCTTGCGTCAAAGCGGCGACCATCGTTTCGTCGTACGATCGAGCGACGTCGTTCGCGCGGTCGCCGTCAAACAACCGGCCTTCGCTCCATTTGCGCACGTGCCGCATCGCTGGCTCGAGGTACCCTTTGCCGGTCCGTGTGAGCCGGCCGGCGACGACGATCTCATCGGACGTCAGTTGCTCGTGCGCGCGCTCCGGGTTCCGGGGACGACTCCGGGCTACGACGGACGCCGGAGCCTGCCTGGCGCCGTCGTCGCCTACGAAATCACCGAAGCCGGCCAAGATAAGCGCTTGCTTTTTGCACCGGTATTCTCGAGCCTCGACGCGGGGTTGCGTGCGGCGATCGCCGCCGCGCACGTTGCATTCTTGGACGGGACGTTTTACACCGACGACGAGCTCGTTTCGCAGCAGTTACTCGAGAAGCGTGCGGAGTCGCTCGGGCACCAGCCGGTAAGCACGACCCTCGATCAGTTGCAAGGCACGCGCGCGCGGACGATCTTCACGCACGTCAACAACTCGAACCCGATGCTCGACCCGAACTCACCCGAATTCGAACGCACCCGCGCGGCAGGCGCCGAGCTCGCGTTTGACGGAATGGAGTTAAGCGTTTAGGAGATGGGATAGTATGTTGAGAAAGCTTCTCGCACCAATACTGGCGTTGAGCGCCGCCTATCTGCTCGTGGGAGCCGCGCCCGCTCAGACGATCGGCGAAGACGACTTTGCGCGGCTGGTCAACGTGCATTCGCCGGCAATCGCGCCGGATGGAAAGCGAGCCGTCGTCATCGTGACGCGGATCGTTTGGGACGAAGATCGTCGCACGAGCGACCTCGTGCTCGTCGATCTCGCGAACGGAGCCCAGCAAACGCTCCTTCACGATCAAAAAAGCCTCTCCGATCCTGCTTTCTCGCCCGATGGAACGCAGCTCGCCGTTCTCGCCGACGAGGGCACCGGCGAGAACGCACACACGGAGATCTATCTCATGGCGCTCGACGGCAGCGCGGCGCACGCGGTAACCCACATCAAGGCGGGCGTCGATCAGTTCGCCTGGCGGCCTGACGGCCACGCTTTGGTCTACGCCGCGACCGACGACGCCCCGGTACGCCAAGGGGCGGACCGGTTTCGCGACAGTTTCACGTTCACGACCGAGCCGATCGTCGCCCGCAGCGCTCCCCCGCCCGCGCACCTCTTTCTGCTCTCGCTCGACGACGGCACGACCACGCAACTGACAGCCGGGCCACAAAGCGTCGCGACCGGCGAAGACGAATCGATCCTCTCGTGGTCGCCGGACGGCCAGACGATTGCATTTACACTGGTGCCGGATGCGATTCTCAACGACCAAAGTTACTCGCGCATCGCACTACTCGACGTTGCCGCGAAGAGCGTACGACCGATGACCGGTCGGAATGCCTGGGAGTCCGACCCGATGTTTTCGCCCGATGGCGCACACATCGCATACACGTGTGCGAACGGAGATCCGCAGGTAAACCTTGCGATGCTTTGCGTGACCACGCCGCATGGGGGCATCGGCACGCCGATTTCGGCGGCGATCGATCGGCCCGTTCAAAGTGCCGCATGGTCGAGCGATTCAAAGGGCCTGCTGCTCGTCGCCCCGGATCGCGGCTACGCGACACTCTACCGCGCGCCGCTTACGGGCGGACCGCGGCGAATAAGCCTCGGCGACGTCAACCCGATATCACCGCTGGTCGGCGCGATCGGATCCAACGGTGCCGTCGTCTTCGCGGGCACATCGACGAAACAACCGGCGGAGCTGTTCCTTCGCGCCCCCGACGGGACGACGACGCGACTGACCGCTTTTAACGCGGCGATCGCCGGGCTCGATCTCGCATCGGCAGAGCGCATTACGTTCCCGACCTCGACGCGAATCGAGGGCGACGGGGTACTCTACCTGCCGCCGGGCTTCACGTCGCATCGAAAGTACCCGTTGGTCGTTTTTATTCATGGCGGCCCGACCTCGTCTTCGACGCTTTCGTTCAGTTTTTGGGCACAGGTGATGGCCGCCCGTGGTTGGCTCGTGCTGCAGCCGAACTATCGCGGCAGCACCGACCTCGGACTCGCCTATCAACGCTCGGTGCTGTACGACCCCGACGCCGGGCCCGGCAAAGACATCATGGCCGCGATCCATGCGGTGAGCGCGCGCGGCATCGTCGACTCCTCGAAGATCGCCGTCTCCGGATGGTCGTACGGCGGCATTATGACCGCCTGGATGATCTCCAAATATCACATTTGGAAAGCCGCCGTATCCGGCGCGTCGGTCAACGATTGGATCACCGATTACGGGACCGCCGACGATAGTCTCGCCGACGAGGATCTCTTTCACGGCTCGCCATTTGTCGGCGCGAATGCGCCCGAGTGGCGACGAGCCTCCGCGATCTCCTACGTCGGCGCGGTTACCACGCCGGTACTCATTCTCTCAGATGTGGGCGATAATCGGGATTCCTTCGCTACCTCAGCCATGTACTGGCGCGCACTGCGCGACAATCACAAGGAGGCGACGCTGCGCGCCTGGCCGGTCGACGGACATTTCCCCAGCGATCCCGTCCGAACCGTGGACGTGTACCACTACTGGATCGACTTCATCGCCCAGCACTTCGACTAGAATAGGTTCCAAAGGTACTGGTTGTAGACTTCGTGGTGGTACTGGACTTCTTGCGCCTTGACGAACGTTCCAAGGAGTCGAGGACAGCGATCGGCGCTGGCCTGCTTAAGATCGGCATAACGCAGCTTGACGTCCTCGCCAAGAAGTTTGCTCGTCCACTCGGATTCGCGAAACGCCGCGAGCGCGTCGTAGATGTTGTCGGGCAGGAAGCGGTCGGCCTGGCGCAGGTTTTTTAAGCTGCTGGTCGTTCCCTCGAGGCCGGTCTTGAAGACGGCGAGCATCACCATGTACGGATTCGCATCCGGAGCGACGGAGCGCACCTCGGTGCGCATGCTGCGTTCGTTGCCGATTGGAATGCGAATCATCGAGCCGCGATCGACGGCCGAAGCCTTGAGCTGATTGGGCGCCTCGAAGTGCGGGTCGAGACGGCGATACGAGTTCACGCTGGAGTTGAGCATCAAGCAGATGTCGTCTCCGTGCGTGAGGATGCGATCGACGAACTTCCACCCGAAGGCGCTGAGCTGCTGGTCCCCCTTGGCTTCCCAAAACAGGTTCCGTCCGTTCTTACTCACCGACACGTTCGTGTGCATGCCGCTTCCGTTGACGCCGACGACGGGCTTCGGCAAGAAACAGGCCGTCATTCCCAGCTTCGTTGCGACCTGCCGGCAGATGAGCTTGTAGAGCGCAATCTGATCGGCGGCGGCGACGACTTCGCCATAGTTATAGTTGATCTCAAACTGCGACGGCGCGACCTCCGGATGGTCCTTTTCGTTCTCGAAGCCCATCGCGCGCTGAACCTCAGCAACCGTATCGATGAAATCGCGCAGCGGATCGCCCGGCAGGGAGTGATAGTAGCCGCCGGTGTTGACGTACTCGAACTTGCCGGTCTCGTGAAAGCGCCGCTCCGCGTCGAGCCCGTTAAAGAGAAAGCCTTCGATCTCGTTGGCGGCGTTGAGCGCGTAGCCTTCCTTCGCATAGCATTCGTTCGCGAACCGCTTGAGCGTGCCGCGAACGTCACCCGCAAACGGTTTGCCTTCCCGATCTAAGACGTCGCCAAAGACGAGCACTTTCCCCGCGCCGAAGATATCGGCCGGCCCCCAGTAAAAGGCACTCCAGTCGAGGGCCAAGCGTAGGTCGCTCTCGCGCTGCGGCGTAAAACCGCGAATCGAAGAGCCGTCGAAGGTGAGATTGTCGTGCGCCCGCAGCAAGAACTTCTTGTCGTAGTCGAGCATGTGCAGCCGCCCCTCGAGGTCGCTGAACAAGACCGTAAGCGCCTTGATCCTGGGCTCTTCCGCGAGATATTTTAGGCGTTGCTCTGCGAGGGCGTGAAGGGGAACGCGCTCTTGTCGCTGCTGCTTGGCACGAAGGTTGAGCTCTTCAAGCTCGGCGTACGGGAGTGCGAGAAAGTCGCGCAATTCGGCGTTGGTCGGCATGGCCGTCGAAGTCATGTGGTCGGTCTCCTTGACGTTCGGCGAGTTGAGGAACCGCTGAAGGAGTCGCTGCACATGGACTCCTTCAGCGGTTCCCGATGCCCTGGACCCTTACACAAGCTCGGGAGCGTGCCTTTATACATTTGGTAAACGATTGCGTCCTACGTGGCCTTTCCGTGCGATTCCGCACGAAATGCTTTTTTACTAGAACGGAATCTCGTCGTCGAGTTCGTCGCCCGGACCGTCCGCCGGCCGCGCGGACGCACCGACGGCCGCCGGGGCGCGGCCGCCGCCGGAGGCGTGATCGCCCGAGTCGCCGTCGTCGCGGCGCGAGGAGAGCATCTGCATCGAAGAGATGACGACTTCGGTCGCTTGCCGCCGAATCGGCTGGCCGCTGTCGTCCTTTAGCTTCGTATCGTCGTACGAGCGAATGGAGAGGCGCCCTTCAACGAGCACCGGGCTACCTTTCTTGAGATAGGTGTTACAGGTCTCGGCGAGGCGCTCCCACGCGACGATATCCACGTACATCGTGTCTTCCGGTTTAGCGTCGCGTTTGTTCGGATTAACGGCGATGCGGAACTTGGTGACCGGCGAGCCGGAGTTGATGTACCGAATCTCGGGATCGCGCGTGAGATTGCCGACGAGAATTACCCGATTGAACGAAGCTGCCATTGCCTACCCTCTCTTTACCTCCACGTGCACTCGCCCAGGCTATCGCCCTAGAGTGTCACCAGTGTGGCATAGATATGATCAGAACGCCACAGCACCCGGTGGCGGCGTGGGTGCCGGCGGCGCCGCGGCGGCCAGGGCCGCCATATGCGTCAGCATCTTGGCGTCGAGTCGAACGATCAGGCCCCGCAGCACGTCCTCATGCAGCTTCAACTGGCGTTCGAGCTCCTTCGAGGCGGCGGCTCCGCTGCGGAACTGCATCACGACGTAGATGCCTTCGCGGGCGTCCTTGATCTCGTACGCCAGCCGCTTCTTGCCGAGGCGCTCGATGGCTCCAACCTCACCGCCCTGCCCCTTGACGATCTCGGCGATGGCATTGACGCGCTCCTCGACTTCACTCTCCTCGAGCGCCGGACGCAGAATGTAGGTTACCTCGTAATCGGTCATTGTCTCCCCGTGTCGCGGATGGCTACTGTTCGAGTTCGTGCAGCGAGTTGTCGTTGGTATCGGTATAGAACAACGCCGTGTTGCCGTCGTTCGTACCGATTGCCATTAAGCCGAAGACGCCTTGACCCTTGCTCTTATCGACCACCTTGGTGTCGAGCACCTGGCCGGTCGGCGTAACCTCGACGAGCGTGTTGCCGCCCGCCGTGTTCGCGACGATTAGATTGCCGTTGGGCAGAATCGCTTCGGCCTCGGGCGCATCCAGCGGCTTGCCGGACAGCACGACCTTGCCGCACGACGTCTTCGGATACTTGCACTTAAACGTCTTGCAGCCCTTCTGTACGACGATCTCGCCCGTCTGCAATAAGGCGCTCGCGCTGTTGACTGAAACGACCACGTTGCAGGCGCCGTCCACCACGTAGAGCGTGTCGATCTTCTTCTTATACGAGAAGCCCGTCGGCCCAAGCGCCTTCCAACCCGGCTTCTTGTTGACGGCGAAATGCGTTATGACGTCGAGCAGCTTATGCGTGCCGTAAGCACCGAGGCTCAAACTAGACACGTCCCCGGTCTGGGCATCTCCGCCGAAGATGTACTCCGCCGAGTACAGGTAGATCGGCGGCGCCTCGGCATTTCCGAGCGGCGCGACGAGCCCATTGGTGTAAGTCTTCTTGCTCTGTCCCTTCTCGTTGATCCAAACCATCTCTCCGCTTGTAAGACCGGTCGCATAGACCTGATTGCCGGTCGTAATCGCGTCGCCGTCACATCCCTTGATATCGCTGCTTTGTGCAAACGTTACCGGCTTGGAACCCGCCTTCGGGTCCAAAACCTCGATCGTCGTTCCCTCGCCCGCTTTGCCCGAAGAATCGTCGAAGTTGCAGACCAGCAAGTCCCCCTTCTTCAGCTTGCCGTACGTCGT
>JBAPZS010000056.1:0-2206 GCA_049285355.1 Candidatus Cybelea sp.
ATGGAACGTCGTCGAGCAATAACGGCGTCGAAGGTCATTCTACCGGATCGGGCGCCTCGGGCGTCGCCGGGATCCAGCAGGGAACTTCATCCGGCAGCGGCGACGGCGTGTACTCGGAGTCGGCCGATAAAACAAACCTCTATGAGGCGCTGGAGGCGAAGGCCGACAGCTCGAACACCTACATCTTCGAAGGTTTCAATGCGTCGACCAACGGCCTGTGTACGATCGACTACAACGCGACGCTGGCATGCACGGGCGGCGCCGTCATGAAGAACGTGCGCACTCGGCATACAAACGCTAACGGAGAGCGCGTTCTCGCGTATGCCGCGGAGTCGGCCACGGCGACGATCGAAGACGTCGGGACCGCGCGCATGGCCGGCGGTGTTGCAAACGTCGCGATCGATCCCGCCTTTGCTTCGGTGATGGATCGCAAGTGGTACTACGTCTTTCTCACTCCGCTAGGTGACACGCGCGGCCTGTATGTGAGCCAAAAGACGGCGTCGGCGTTCCAGGTACGCGAGAGTGAAGGCGGCCGTTCGAGGCTCGAGTTCGACTACCGAATCGTTGCGCATCCGCTCGATGCAAAGAACGACAGGCTGCCTCTCGCCCCGAGCATGAGAATGCCGCGAGACGTACATAGCTAAGCCACCCGAAGCAAGCGCAAGAAGGTGATAAACAGAGCGCAATTCACGTCGCTCGTGCTGGGCCTACCAGCCGCACTCGTCGTCGGACAAGGTGGGGCGCCAGCCGATGCGCGAACGGGCAGCGATCCGCTGCCTTCGTGGAACGAGGGGCCGGCGAAGCGCAACGTTCTTAGTTTCGTGCACGCGGCGACCGACGCGTCCGGCCCGGACTTCGTTGCGGAAGAGAGTCGCATCGCAACCTTCGATCAGGACGGAACGCTGTGGGTAGAGCACCCTATCTACACCCAAGTCGCATTCGCCTTAGACCGAGTCGTCGCGCTCGCGCCGCAGCATCCCGAATGGAAAGAGAAGCCGCCCTTCAAGCCGGTCCTCGATGGCGACAAAGTCGCGATGTCAAAGTTTACGTCAAAGGATCTGGAGACCATCGTGGTTGCCACTCACACCGGCATGACGACGGAAGCATTCCAGGCGATCGCCGCCGCCTGGATAGGCAAAGCGATCGATCCTCGTTGGAAACGGCCGTATACCGAGCTCGTCTATCAACCGATGCTGGAGGTCATGCGATACCTGCGTTCACACGGCTTTAAGACGTACATCGTGACCGGGGGCGGTCAAGACTTCGTTCGGACCTACGCCCAACGGGTCTACGGCGTGGAGCCCGAGCAGGTCGTCGGCTCCGCCATAAAGACGGAATACACGTATAGCAAAGACGGGCGGGGCATTCTCGTACGCGAGTCCGGCCTGCTGCTCAACAACAACATGTCCGGTAAAGCGGAGGACATCTACCTGTTTATCGGGAGGCGTCCGCATGCGGCATTCGGCAACTCCTCCGGCGATCGGCAGATGCTCGAGTTCACTCAAGGAAATGCCGGCGCGCGTTTGATGATGCTCGTGCTACACGACGATGCCCAACGCGAGTACGCGTATGGCCCGGCGCGGGGCCTGCCCGATACGAAAGTCGGCACGTTTCCGCAAACGCTTTACGGCGAGGCCTCATCGAAAGGCTGGAACGTCATCAGCATGAAGCACGACTGGAGACGAATCTTCGCCTTCGAGGCTTAGGCGTTTCGAAGCGATCGGAAGCTCCCGCGAACGTCTTCGGAAAAGAGTTGCGGCTGTTCCCACGCGGCAAAGTGGCCGCCGACGTCGTGCTTCTTATAATAAACGAGTTTGGGATAGGCTTTTTCAGACCAGCTGCGCGGTGCCTGGTAGAGTTCGTACCGGAACGCGCTTACCCCGACCGGTGTCGTAACACCCTTGACGTCGAAGAAATCGAGTTTATTCTCCCAGTACAGGCGCGCCGACGGGATTCCCGTGTTCGTTAGCCAGTAGAGCGTAACGTTGTCCAGAATGTCGTCGCGCGATAGACCGCCCGGGTGGCCAAAAAACGCCGGCGCAATCATCTCGTAACTGTCCTTGTCGTGGTCGAGCATCCAGGTCGCTAAGGCAATCGGCGAATCGCTGAGCCCGTAGAGCGTTTGCGGGCGGTTGGACATTTCGACCGCGTAGCCGAGATGCTTTGCATAAAAATCGCTCAACTGCCCGAACGCATGGAGTTCGTC
>JBAPZS010000057.1:0-1913 GCA_049285355.1 Candidatus Cybelea sp.
CTTGCAGAACGCCGATCGAACGCTCTTACAGCGCGTCGTCGATTTTACCTCAGGCGTTGCGTACACGATCGACGGAAAAATTCAGAAGCTCGCCGAGTCCATCTATCTCATCGTCCCCGCGGGAATCGTCGTCAACGCGACCGGCTTGCGCGACTCGATGATGGCCGACGGTACCTTCGACTTCATGACCAATAGAACGTAGGACAACCAAGCAATGGAAAAGATCACACCGGTCGACATACAGCACAAGAGTTTCAAGAAGGCGCTTCAAGGATACGATCGCACCGAGGTCGACCGCTTTCTCGACGAGGTCATCGAGACGCTCGAAGACGAAGCCCAACAGCGCGCGGCTTTGGAGGCGGAGATCGCGGATCTCAAGGAACGCGTCAGCCATTTCAAAGCGATCGAGGAGTCGCTGCAAAACACGCTCGTGTTGGCGCAGCGCACCGCCGACGAGGTCAAAGCGTCGGCGCATAAAGAGGCAGATCTCATAAAAGAACAGGCGCGTCTGTCCAACCAACGCGAGATGGCCGGGTACAACGATACGATTGCCGACGCGCGGCGCGAGCAGCAGCGCGCGGTCGAAGCGACGGAGAAGGCCAAGAGCGAACTGCGCAGCCTGTTGATGACGCATCTCGCGCTCCTCGAACGAACCGAAGGTTCGAGCGGAAACGGCGAGACCCAGGCGCCGCCGCCCGCCGCTGCGGCCTCCGCCGAGACGCCGCCGAAGCACGACGACACCAAGCGCATAACCGTTTACTAGCCCTTCTCATCCTTCGACTGAGCCTGTCCTGAGCGAGCGTAGCGAGTCGAAGGGCTCAGGATGACAGCGACTCCGCTCAGGATGACGGGCCCACGCGTCGCGTTGCTCCCCGGTGACGGAATCGGACCGGAGGTTATCGGCGCGGCCGCCGACGTGTTGCGCCGCGTGCGGCCCGATGTCGAGTGCGAGACCGCGCCGGTCGGCGGAGCCGCGCTTGCAGCCGGAATGAGCGCGCTTCCGCGGGAGACGAAGGCGCTCTGCGACCGCAGCGATGCGATCCTTTTCGGCAGCGTCGGTCTTCCTCAGTACGAGGGACGGCCGCTGCCCGAACGTCCGGAGTACGCGCTCTTCATTTTGCGGCGTGACTACGAGCTCTTTGCGAATCTGCGACCGGTTCGCGTCCTTCCTGGTCTAGAAGACGCTTCGTCGCTACGCTCCGAGCTGGTTCGCGGCCTCGACCTCATCGTCGTGCGCGAGCTGATCGGCGGCATCTACTACGGCCTGCCGAAAGAGCAGCGCTGCGTGGACGGCGTCGACGAGGCGGTCGACACGATGATCTATCGCGCGCCCGAGGTCGAGCGGATCGCGCGTATCGCCTTCGAGTTGGCGCGCGCGCGGCGCAAACACCTGACCTCCGTGGATAAGCAAAACATTCTCGAGACCTCGCGCCTGTGGCGGCGCGTCGTCGGCTCGGTCGCGCAAGAGTATCCCGACGTGCGGCTGGAGCATCTGCTCGTCGACAACGCCGCCATGCAGCTGGTTCGGCGCCCGGGCGATTTCGACGTGATCGTCACGGAGAATATGTTCGGCGACATTCTTTCCGACGAAGCGGCGATTCTTACCGGCTCGATCGGCACGCTTCCTAGCGCCAGCCTTGGCCCCCGGGGCTCGATGGTGAACGGTCAATTTGGTCTGTACGAGCCGATCGGCGGCACCGCACCCGATATCGCCGGCAAAGGCATCGCAAATCCAACCGCCGCCATTCTCTCCGCCGCGATGTTGCTGCGTCACAGCCTCGCCGACGACGCCGCGGCGGCGCGCATCGAGCGAGCCGTCGATCGCGCGTACGCCGACGGTCTGCGGACCGCCGACGTCTCCAACTCGCCCGCGGCGGCCCTCTCGACGGAGGCCTTCACCGCCGCGGTTCTCG
>JBAPZS010000058.1:0-1618 GCA_049285355.1 Candidatus Cybelea sp.
TTCGTTGACGTTGAGGAGGCCCGCAAGCGGAAGTTCGCCTTCTGGTGTACCTGCAAAGCTGTAGAGCACGGTATACGCGGGACGCACGTGCGTCCCCGTCGCCGTGACTCCCGCAGGCGATGGGCTCAGCGGCGTGCCGCTTCCCCCGCCGCACGCCGCAAACAATGCCGCCGCACTGATGCCGAACGCATAGCGACGTATTCCAAACGTGCTCATCGTACGAATTCTCTCCCTGAAGCCGAAACGGATCGGCGTCCGGGGCGGTTCGCCGAGGGCGTCTCCCAGTCCCAGCGAGGCGAGCGTTCTTAGCGCCCGCTACTGTAATGTAGTAGGTCCTCCATTCGGCTTAAGATCGTCGTCACGACGCCAATTGCATCGCGCTCGGCGCGCCGACCGGCGGCTGCGATCCGCCGCACATCTTGTGTTTCATCCTCTTGCTTATTCCACAAGCGCCTCGCGGCCGGCGACTTCTTTCGAATCTTGGACCAGTATTCTTCGCAAACGCCGTCATCAATTAGAACTGGAGGGCCGCCGTCATAAAGTCGGTCCTTTCCGTCCTTTCGTGGCCTGAAATCCAGTCTTGCGGCTCACTTTCGATCTCGATTAGGTGTCAGCCGTTGAATCGGCAGTAGTGCTCGAGCGCGGCTCGTTGCTCGTCGATCGTTAGAGTGTTCCCCACTATCTCACGAACCAGGGGTACCCTTTAGGTTCGTGAGATACGTGACGAGCACGAAATCGCGCGGCCAGCGATTGGGTGTCGAAGGCATCGGAGCCCATCTGCTTCGAGCTCGCGATCGCCGATGGAACCATGGCCCGCCCGCTCTGCTGGGGCCCGGGCACGCCGCGGCGAATCGATGCCGAGGCTTAACGGAGTGGAGGAACGTCGTATATGAAGGTGCTGGATTTTTGGCGCACCGCGATTAGTGGTCCCGTGGCTGCAGCATTGCTGAGCGCATGCGGCGGATTGCAACTGCCAACGAGCATTCCACACGTGGAATTGTCGGCGCCGAGTGCCAATTCCCCGTCACGCGTAAAAGACCATGGCTATAAAGTTCTCTACGATTTTCAGGGCGTGCCGGATGGCTCGGGGCCGGGAGGCCTGACGATGGTGAACGGCACGTTTTATGGCACGACGCAGGGCGGTGGCTCGTGCTACTACCTCGCCTGTGGAACGGTATTCGAAATCACGCCGTCGGGCATTGAGCAAGTAATCTACCGGTTCAAAGGCGGAAGCGATGGCAATGACCCGGTGGGAAATCTGGTTAACGTCAATGGAACGCTGTATGGTGTTACGAACGAAGGAGGCAGTAAATCCGGTCCTTGTGCGCCTCCGAGTTCGGGATGCGGGACGGTCTTTAAGGTCAGCACGGCGGGTGACGAGCACGTCCTCTACCGCTTTAAGGGCGGGAAAGACGGCGACTATCCGTTGGCCGGTCTGACCTCGCTAGACGGCATGCTCTATGGGACCACGGATCATGGCGGCGGCTATTACGGTCTGGGCACCGTCTTTCAGATCACCCTGACCGGCCGGGAAAAGATTCTCTACCGTTTCAAGGGGGGTGCAAGCGACGGGTGGGGACCGCAGGCACCGCTGCTCCCCCTTCACGGGACGTTGTAC
>JBAPZS010000059.1:0-3882 GCA_049285355.1 Candidatus Cybelea sp.
ATTGCCGGATAGGTTCGCTTCGGCAGCGCCGATGGGAACGATTCCGCGCCTGCCCTCGAGCAAGTGTCGCCAGAACAGCTCGGTCCCCACCCCGATCGGCGAAACGATCCCCATTCCGGTGACGGCAACGTGCTCCACTGCGCCCCAATGCGGGGGCGACGAGGTAGGCGCCTGCTTGGGGGCATGAGGCGAGTATCGTTCGTCGAAGCGGCGGAGGTGGAGCGAGGGGTGAACGTACCGCAATCGTACCGGCTCGTCCGGCGCGATGCGCGAGCGGAACGTACGGTGGTGCGCTTGCGCCGCGGCGCCGCGTTTGGCGGCGATGAGATCGCCATCTGCGCCGGCCCCTGCGGCGTCGAGTCCAGCGAGCAGCTGGAGCAGGCTGCGCGGGGGGTCGCCGCAGCGGGAGCAAACGTCCTCCGCGGCGGCGCATACAAGCCGCGCACCTCTCCATACTCGTTTCAAGGTCTCGGCGAAGAGGGGCTGAAGATGCTGCGCCACGCCGGCGACCGGCACAGCCTCGACGTCGTTACCGAGGTGCTCGATCCGCGCGACGTCGAGAAGGTCGCGAGCTATGCGGACATGCTGCAGATCGGCGCGCGGAATATGCAGAACTTTGCACTGCTGCGCGAGGTAGGCGCGACACGCACGCCCGTCCTCTTGAAGCGTGGACTCTCCGCGACGGTGCAAGAGTGGCTGCTCGCCGCCGAATACGTAATGCTCGGCGGCAACGAGGACGTCGTCTTGTGCGAACGCGGCATACGATCGTTTGACGTCGCAACTCGGAACCTGCTCGATATCGCCGTCGTACCGCTCCTCGAAGACTTGACGCATCTGCCCGTCATCGTCGACCCCTCGCACGCCATGGGTATCGCACGACTCGTTCCGCCGATCGCCGTTGCCAGCATCGCCGCGGGCGCGCACGGGTTGCTTATCGAGGTCCATCCCGATCCGGCAAACGCGCTCTCCGACGGGGCGCAATCGCTCGATTGCGAGCAGTTCGCGCAGCTGATGCGGCGCCTCGCCTACGTTGCGGAGTTTGCGGGCCGGCGTTTGCCCAAACGCTCGATCAGCTCCAACGGCGCCGTTCGATCGAGCAACAGCGGCGTAAGGCTGGCGTAACCGGCGTGCACGGCACCGATGTCGGTGCCGAGAGTGTCGCGATCGGTTTCAAACGGCGATTCCCACGCGCGGTAGTAGCGCGTCTCGCCGCCGCCATCTTCTCCGACGATGCGTCCGCAGATGCGCTTGCGTCCCAAGCGCGTCACCCGCAGACCTGCAATCGACTGCAGCGGTATGTTGGGAACGTTGAGGTTCCAATAGCACGTGGGATCGGCAATTCGCTCCAGCTCTTCTTCGATGCATTGCCGCGCGATAGCCGCCGCGCTCTCCCAATAACGCCGGTCAAATGGTTCTTCGTGATTGGACGCAAGCGAAACGGCCAGACCGGGAACTCCCAAGAGACAGGCCTCGACCGCGCCGGCGACGGTTCCCGAGTAGTTGACGTCGTCGGCGAGGTTGGGACCGTGATTGATCCCGCTGACCACGAGCTGCGGAGGTTCGGCGAGCTCGGTGGAACCGAGGAAGACGCAATCGGCGGGCGTCCCGGAGCAGGCGTATGCAAGAACCTTGAAGTCGTGGCGCCGTTCCATCGTTATCGCTTCGTACGCCGTGATGGCGTGTGACACGCCGCTTCGATCGCCCGAAGGCGCGACCACGAGCACGGAATGCTCGTTCGAAAGCACGTCGACCAGCGCCGCAATACCAGGCGAATCGATGCCGTCGTCGTTGGTGATGAGAATTCGCATGGCGCACAGGCGTCTTCGCAACGTTCGTCTGCGCGGCCTGTGAAGATCGGCGAGGTGCTCGACCGCGCGCCGTGGTCGCCTATTCACTTGCGAGTGACGGGTGCGCTCGGCGTCGCGTGGATCCTCGACGGATTCGAGACGACGGTTACCGGGCCGGTTTTGAACAACGTCGCGCGGGAGCTCGACATTGCCGGCTCGGCCGCTGCGTGGGTCAATCCGATCTACACGATCGGCATGCTCGGCGGAGCGCTCGTTTTCGGTCCGCTGGCGGATCGTCTTGGCCGCCGCAAGCTCTTCATGGTCACGCTTTGCATCTACGTTGTGGCGACCGTGCTCACGGGATTTTCCTGGAACTTCGCATCGCTCGCGGCCTTTCGATTTCTCACGGGCATCGGCATCGGCGGCGAGTATGGTGCGATCAACTCGGCGATCGAGGAGTTCATTCCCCCGCGTTTTCGCGGCAGAGTAGACGGCGCGATCAACGCTTCGTGGAACATCGGCGCGGTCGTTGCATCGGCGGCAGCCTTTGCCGCGCTCAGCTTGCTGCCGACGGGCGGCTGGCGCGCGGTCTTCTGGTTCGGCGCGGTCGTCGCAATCGCGGTCATCGTCGTTCGGAACAGCCTTCCTGAGTCGCCGCGGTGGCTGGCGGCTCGAGGCCGCATTAATGAAGCGCGAGCGATCGTCGCGCAGCTTTTCTCCAATGGCAAGAAGTTCGAGCAACATGTTGAGGATCAAGTCGAAGCGCCGGAGCGTCAAAGCTATTTCGCGCAGATCGCGTCGCTCTGGCGGAGCACGCCCGCGCGGTTGCTCTTTTCGTTCGCTCTGAACCTCGCGCAGGTGATCCCGTACTACGGCATTCTCGCAATCGGCGGATTGGCGATCTTCCCGGCGGTAGGGATTACCGGCAAAGGGATTCCGCTGCTCTACCTCACGGGCGCCGCGACGGGATTTTGCGGGCAGCTGGTGATGGCCGCTCTGACCGATAGTTGGGGACGCCGGCCGACGATGTTCGTAGCGTTCGCCGGCGCGGGTGCGCTCTGCGGTGCACTGGCGCTCGCGCACGCCGCCGGGGCGTTTTTTATCGCCTTCGCCGTCTTTAGCAGTTTCAGCGCGGCCTGCGGTGCCGGCGCATACGTAGTTATCAGCGAGCTCTTTCCGACCGATCTTCGGTCGACCGGAATCGGGCTCTCCGTCGCCGTCGGTCGCATTGGCGCGATCGTCGCACCGCTGGGCTTCTTCGTGCTCAACGCGCGTTACGGCGTCGCTTCGGTATTTTTGACGATGGGCGCAATCTTTGGCGCGGGTGCGCTCGCGATGGCATGGTGGTGGCGCTACGGCGTCGAGGGTCGCGGCCGCTCTTTAGAGGCGATGATGCAGTCGGGGATACGTTAGCGACAAGGCGCTCGCGTCGTGGCTTACGCCGGAACGAAGCGAAGCGCGAGCCCGTCGATGCAGTAACGCAGGTGCGTCGGAGGCGGCCCGTCGTTGAAGATGTGGCCCAAGTGTCCGCCGCAACGGTGGCAATGCACCTCGGTGCGCGCCTCGACGAGCGCGTAATCCGCTTGCGTTAGCGTCGTGTTCGGGAGTACGTTCCAGAACGACGGCCAGCCATCGCCGCTGTCGTACTTCGTCTTCGACGAGAAGAGCGCGAGATCGCAGCCGGCGCAGCGATAGATGCCGGGCCGCTTCTCCCCGATCAGCGGGCTCGAAAATGCGGGTTCGGTGCCGCCGCGCCGCAGAATCTCGAAGCGATCGTCGCCGAGCAGGGCGACCCATTGCGCATCGGTGTGCGTAACCTCGTACTGCTGCGCCGCCGAGGCGCGAATGGCAAGACCAAAGAGCGCTAGCGTTGTCGCGCTGCTCAAAAAGTCGGCGCGTTTCATCGCGCGGCTCCCGGAATCACGTGGCACGCGGCGCCGCCGTTCTTTTCAAAATACCGCTGGTGATACTCTTCGGCCGGCCAAAAGCGCGGCGCCGGAAGTATCTGCGTGACGATCGGGCGCTTGTACTTCTCTTGCTCGCGGTCCCGGGATGCGATCGCTTCTCGCTCTTGATCGGAGCCGTGCGTAAAAAT